>NZ_QTPW01000009.1:0-250401 GCF_003857965.1 Burkholderia sp. Bp9031 | reverse complement strand
AACGGCGGCGGAAACGGCGGCGGAAACGGCGGCGGAAACGGCGGCGGAAACGGCGGCGGAAACGGCGGCGGAAACGGCGGCGGAAACGGAAATGGTGGTGCCGGCAATGGCGGCGCCAACGGCAATGGTGGTGGTAATGCCGGCGGCAACGGCGGTCACGGTAATGGCGGCAGCGGCGGTGCTGGCAACGGCAGTGGCAGTGGCGCTGGCGGCCAAGGAGTCGGCGGCCATGGCAATGGCGGCGGCAACGGTAATGGCAACGGCAGTGGTGGCGCCGGCAACGGCGGTGCCAACGGTGTTGGCAACGGCGGTGCCGGTGGCAATGGCGGTAACGGCGGATCGGCCGGCGGCCACGGCCACTGACCGAAGCATCGCCTGACCGGGTGCAGTCAGAGCATTTCGAGCGCGCGCTTGCTGCGCGGCGGACGGAAATAGCCGTCGAGCTGCGCGCGCTCGTCTTCGCTCAATACGAGATCGAGCGCCGCACGATTGTCGCGCACGTGCTCGATCCGCGACGCCTTCGGAATCGCGAACACGCCCCGTTGTGCGAGCACCCATGCAAGCGCGATGCGCGTCACCGACACGCCGCGCTGCCGCGCGATCTCGTCGAGCGGCGAGCGCTTCGGCAGCCGCCCATGATCGACCGGGCTGTAGGCCATCGCCGGCATCCGGTGGTCGGCGAGCCACGGCAGCAGGTCGAATTCGGGGCCCCGCCGTGCGATGTTGTAGAGGATCTGGTTGATCGCGCACGCGCCGCCGCCTGCGTCGTCGACGAGTTCGGCCATGTCGGCCGTATCGAAGTTGCTGACACCCCAGTGGCGGATCTTGCCCGCGCGCAGCAACGCCTCGAACCCCTCGACCGTCTCCTCGAGCGGCACCGAACCGCGCCAATGCAGCAGGTACAGGTCGAGACGATCGGTATGCAAACGCTTGAGGCTCGCCTCGCATGCGGCGACGACGCCGCGTCGGCTCGCGTGATGCGGGTACACCTTGCTGACGAGGAACACGTCGTCGCGCAGACCCGTCAACGCCTCGCCGACGAGTTCCTCGGTCGCGCCGTCGCCGTACATCTCGGCGGTGTCGACCAGCGTCATCCCGAGCGCGATTCCCTCGCGCAATGCGGCGATCTCGTCGGCGCGGCGCGCGGGCCGCTCGCCCATTTCCCAGGTGCCTAGGCCGAGCTTCGGAATCGTCTCGCCGTCCGGCAGGACGACCGTGGCGATCGTGTCTGTCATGCGTTCCTCGCTGCAGATTCGTGGCCGCACACCGCGACCGAAGCATCAAATACGACGCATCAGTGTAGTCAATCGGTGCGGCGTTCACCTATTGCACGGCAAAAACCGGCTATAACGGCGCCGCATGATGACTTAGAATGGCCGGCAACCTGATCGATACCCATTCCATGAAGGCACCCACGGACGACCGCTGGCAGGACCTGCGCCCCGACCCCGACAACGACACGCCGCTCTACCTGCAGCTCACCCGCAAGCTCGGCGACGCGATCCACGACAATCGCTGGGCGGCCGGCGAGGCGCTACCGTCCGAGCGCGTGCTGTCCGAGGCGCTCGGCGTGTCGCGCATCACCGCACGCAAGGCGATCGCGCTGCTCGTCGAGCAGGGCCTGATTCGCCGCACGCAGGGCGCCGGCAACTTCATCCAGCCGCGTTACGAGGATCCGCTGTCGCGGCTGTCGAGCTTCAGCGAGATGCTCGAGCGCCGCGGCTTCAAGCCGAGCTCGCAATGGCTCGAGCGCGAGATCCAGCCGGCGAATCGCGACGAAGTGATTCAGCTCGGCCTGTCGCCGGCCGCATCGGTTACACGGCTGAAACGCCTGCGCCTCGCCGACGGCATCGTGATGGCCGTCGAGAACTCGACGTTCCCCGCCACGCTGATTCCCGATCCGCAGGCGATCGGCGGTTCGCTATACAGCTATCTCGAAGCGCGCGGCACGCCGATCGTGCGCGCGCTGCAGCACTTCCGCGCGGTCAACGCGACCGACGAGATCGCGCAACAGATGGGCATCGCGCCGCACGACGCGCTGCTGCTGATCACGCGGATCGGCTATACGGCCGACCAGCGTGCAATCGAGCTCACCGACACCTACTGCCGCAACGATTACTACGACTTCGTCGTCGAGCTGCGCAAGTAACGCGCACGACGCCACTCGCGCTCACAGCCAGCGCGCTTCGTCCGTGCCGAGCGGCACGGGCGGCCGAGTGAAACGCGGCGGCGTCGCCGACAGGCGTTCGGCCGGGCGCACCGCATCGATCGTGCCGAACGGCGACGCGCTCCGGTCGATCCGGTCGCGCACGTCGTCAGGCGCGAAATCCGGTGCGTGCAGGCCGTCCGGCACCACGCCGAACGATTGCAGCCAGCGCCCCGTCTGCGCGAGCGATAACCGCACGTGCCAGCTTCCCCCTTCCGTCGCCCGGCGCGCGAGCGCGATCATCGCGCCGAATGCCGCGAGATAACCCGTCGCATGGTCGAGCGCCTGGCACGGCAGATGGCGCGGGCCGTCCGTGTGCGCGGCGTGCTGCTCGCTCCATGCGATGCCGCTCGCAGACTGCACGAGGCTGTCGAAGCCGCGCCGCATCGACCACGGCCCCGCATGTCCGTACGCGGAAACCGACACGCAGACGATGCCGGGCCGCTGTTCCGCGAGCGCGTGAGGCGAGAACCCGCGCGCCGCCAGCGCGCCGGGGCGATAGGCCTGCAGGAATACGTCGGCATCGCGTGCAAGTGCGCGCAGCGTGGCGACGCCCGCCGTCTCGCGCAGGTCGATCCACGTCGAGCGCTTGCCGCGCCCGTTGTCGATCACGAGCGACGCGATGTTCGGCAGGTGCGGGCCGTTGACGAGCAGCGTCTGCGCGCCGTGCGACGCAAGCGTGCGGCCCGCGACCGGCCCCGCGATGATGCGCGTGAGATCGAGCACGCGCACGCCCGCGAGCGGCTGGTCGGGTTCACCGCAACCGATCGCCTCGACGGGCGCATTGCCGATCCGCTCGATCTCGAACAGCGGCAGCGACGCGAGCGCGCGTGCCTGGTCGTGCGCGACCCATTCGTCAGGGGTTCTGATCAATGCTGCGCACAGGCCGGCCTCGGCCAGTTCGGTATCGAGTGCCACGCCGTCCCACGTGCGGATCGCCGCGGCAACGTCGTCGCGCTGCGGGCCGCAGCCGAGCACGTCGAGAATCCCGTGCAGGTGATGCGCGAAGTTCGCATGCAGCTGGATCCAGCGTCCGTCGCGCGTGTCGTAAAAGCCCGTCACCGGATGACGCAGCTCGGGCGGCGGGCCTTCGTCCACGCGCAGGTAGCGTTCGCTGCGGAACGCGACGAGCGCGTCGTGCATCGACACGTCGACGCGCTGCGCGACGCCCGTGCGCAGCCGGTGGCATTCGGCCGCAGCGAGCCCGGCTGCCGCGATCGTCGCCGCGGCGAGCGTACCGACGTGGAATGTCGACGGCAGCGTCGGATCCTGCCCCGTCACGGCCGCACGGGCCAGCGCGCCGGGTTCGCCGTGCGCGAGTTGCCACAAACGGGTCAATGCCAGTTCGGGTGTCATGGTGGAAGCGAACCGTTGAGGAGACGGAATCGAGTCTAGAATTCGCGACAGGCACGATCAATCTTGATTGCGCGAATCAATGCATAACGAATAGTTGTAGCCGGGCCGCGTTTCATGCGCCCCGGCAGGAGCGATCCGCATGACGTCCCTCAGCGCGCCGGAAGCCGCCGGCATCCTCGGTGTCAGCGTGAGCACTCTTTATGCGTATGTGAGCCGCGGCCTGCTGCGCTCGCTACCCGACGGCGCGAGCAAGCGCCGCCGCTACGACGCGGACGAGGTGCGCCTGCTCGCGCGCCGCCGCGCCGATGCGAAACGGGCGGGCGGCGTCGCCGAACGTTCGCTCGACTGGGGTGTGCCCGTGCTCGAGTCGCGGATCACGCAGATCGCCGACGGCCGCCTGCGCTACCGCGGCACCGACGCAATCGCGCTCGCGAACGATGCGACGCTCGAGGAAGCGGCCGCACGGTTGTGGGATTGTCCGCCCGCGCGGCTCGCCGCCGTATCGCTTGCGTCGACCGGTTTCGACGCCGCGCAATGGGACGACTGGGCTCGCCGCTGGACGCATCTCGCGCCGCTCGAACGCACGCTGGTCCTGCTTCCCGCCGCGGCCGCGTCGCTGCCGCGTCTGTGGGCACAGGGGCGCGACGCACAGTTCGACGCCGCCACGCTGCTACTGCGCGTGACGACGGCCGCGCTGGCCGGCAGCGCGCCAAATGACGCGCCCGTGCATCGGCAGCTCGCCGCCGCGTGGCGCATCCGGCGGCACGACGAAGCCGACCTGCTGCGCCGCGCGCTCGTGCTGTGCGCCGATCACGAACTGAACCCGTCGACCTTTGCGGTGCGCTGCATCGCGTCGACCGGCACCCATCTGTTCGGTGCGATCGCGGGCGGGCTCGCCGCGCTGTCGGGCCCGCGCCACGGTGGCGAGACGTTCCGCGCGGGTGCGCTGCTCGACGAAGCGGCCCGCGCCGCCGACCTCGACCGCTACCTCGCGCTGCGCGTCGCGCACGACGAACGCACGCATGGCGCGCGCACGGCGCTGTCCGGATTCGCGCACCCGCTCTATCCCGACGGCGATCCGCGTGCACGCGCGCTGCTCGACGCACTGCACGCGACGTTGCCCGACCGGGCACCGCTACAGGCGGCCCGCGCGCTCGCCGCCCGCGTCGAAGCGGCGACCGGCCTGCGGCCGGCGATCGATTTCGCGCTCGCGGTGCTGGAGCGCGCGCTTGCGCTGCCCGACGGCGCCGCGTTCACGCTGTTCGCGGCCGGCCGCACCGCGGGCTGGATCGCGCACGCGCTCGAACAGTATGCGGACGGCAAGCTGATCCGGCCCCGCGCGCGCTACGTCGGCAGCGACGCGACTGCCTGAGCGCGGCGGCCGCGCCATGCGGCGAACCGCCGCCACGCGATCGGCGCGGCCTGCACGGCCGGCGCCGCCTGCGGGCCAAAGGCGAACACCGCACCGCCCGCTGCCGCGCTGATCCATACGCGCATGCCGGGCAGCAGCGCCAGCGCCTCGCCGGCACGCAGCCAGTGATCGTCGGGCCGGCCCTCGATCGTCACCCACAAGCCGCCGTCCGCGACCTGCAGCGCGGTGCGATCGACGATCCGCCACCGTCCGGCCGGCTCGTTGCCATCCATCTCGTAAAGTCGCAGTTCGCGCATGGCCGCCTCCGGGTCGCGTGGGTTCGATGACACCAGTATTTCGGACAGTGGCAACACACGCACAGATACGCCTGCAGACGCTTCCGGCTGAACTGTACCGGTCCGCCGGCGGACGGCTGTCCGCCCGGTATCGTGCCGCGGCCGTCCGGCCCTCGCGCCCGGACCCATCCTGCGCGCCACGGCTGCTTTGCCTACAATGGCGGCTGTCCCGCGCCACCGCCCTGCCCCCATGTTCCAACGCCCGCCCGCCGCCGCTTCCGGCGAAAAGAACCTTACCGTGATGCTGTGGCTTGTCGCGACGGGCTTCTTCATGCAGACGCTCGATGCGACGATCGTCAACACGGCGCTGCCGTCGATGGCCGTGAGTCTCGGCGAATCGCCGCTGCGGATGCAGTCGGTCGTAATCGCATACTCGCTGACGATGGCGGTGATGATTCCCGTTTCGGGTTGGCTCGCGGACACGTTCGGCACGCGGCGCGTGTTCTTCAGCGCGATCCTGGTGTTCTCGCTCGGTTCGCTGCTGTGCGCGAACGCGCATACGCTGCAGCAGCTCGTCGTGTTCCGCGTCATACAGGGGGTGGGCGGTGCGATGCTGCTGCCGGTCGGTCGCCTCGCCGTGCTGCGCACGTTCCCGGCCGAGCGCTACCTGCCCGCGCTGTCGTTCGTCGCGATTCCCGGACTGATCGGGCCGCTGATCGGGCCGACGCTCGGCGGCTGGCTCGTGAAGATCGCGTCGTGGCACTGGATCTTCCTGATCAACGTACCGGTCGGCGTCGCCGGCTGCATCGCGACCTTCTACTCGATGCCCGACTCGCGCAACCCGGCCGTCGGCCGCTTCGACCTGAAGGGCTACCTGCTGCTGACGATCGGAATGGTCGCGATCTCGCTATCGCTCGACGGGCTCGCCGATCTCGGCATGCAGCACGCGGCCGTGCTCGTGCTGCTGATCCTGAGCCTCGCGTGCTTCGTCGCATACGGTCTGTACGCAGTGCGCGCGCCGCAGCCGATCTTCTCGCTCGAACTGTTCAAGATCCATACGTTCAGCGTCGGCCTGCTCGGCAACCTGTTCGCGCGGATCGGCAGCGGCGCGATGCCGTACCTGATCCCGCTGCTGCTGCAGGTGAGCCTCGGGTATTCGGCGTTCGAGGCCGGGCTGATGATGTTGCCGGTCGCGGCGGCCGGGATGTTCTCGAAACGGATCATCACGCGCCTGATCACCCGGCACGGCTACCGCAAGGTACTCCTCGCGAACACGATCATGGTCGGCGTGATGATGGCGAGCTTCGCGCTGATGCGCGACTCGGTGCCCGTGTGGGTGAAGGTCGTTCACCTCGCGCTGTTCGGCGGCTTCAACTCGATGCAGTTCACCGCGATGAACACGCTGACGCTGAAGGATCTCGGCACCGGCGGCGCGAGCAGCGGCAACAGCCTGTTCTCGCTCGTGCAGATGCTGTCGATGAGCCTCGGCGTGACCGTCGCGGGCGCGCTGCTCGCGACCTTCACCGGCATGCTGCGCACCGTCACGCCGAGCAACACGCTGCCCGCGTTCCATGCGACCTTCATCTGCGTCGGGATCATCACGGCTGCGTCCGCGTGGATCTTCGCGCAGCTCGCGCCCGAAATCCGCGGCCGCGCGCACAAGACCGATCCGTCCGAACGCGCGTAACGCACGGCTCACGCCGCCACAATCGCCACGACGGCGCGCCGCGCACCAAGTCGGTGCGCCAATGCCGCACCGCGCGGCAACCGGGGGCCGCGACAGGCCGCCGCATGGGGCGCGATGTTGTGCATGCTTCTTGCTCGCCTATTCTGTAGGTAAACTGGCAGTCTTCCTTCGGCCGACATCATGAGCATGATCGACATCGATCCACCCGGCTTCCAGCCGCCCCGCCCCGTCGCCGGCGACGACGGAAAGCGGCGCACCGTGCTGTACGGCGCGTACACCGTGTTCAGCGTGTTCCAGCCCGTTTTCTCGGTGTCGCACCGCCGCGCGATCGGCTATCACGCGTCGCTGCGCGCGCACGACGAGGAAAGCCGCCAGGTCGCGTCGCACGAGGTGTTCACGCAGGCGGCGCGGCGCGGCGACCTGCTCGAACTCGGCCGGCTCGCCGAATCGCTGCATCTCGGCAACTTCCACGCATTCGACAGCCACGACGAATGGCTCTTCCTGAGCCTGCATCCGGCCGCGCTGATGGACACCATCTACGGCGACGCGCTGCTCGCGAACCTGAAGGCGCTCGGCCTGCCGCCGCACCGCGTGGTGCTCGAGGTGCCCGAGCAGGCAGGCGGCGAGACGCCGCGCTACGCGGCGATCGTCGACGGGCTGCGCAAGGCCGGCTTCCTGATCGCGCTCGGCGGCTTCGGCGCGAAGCATTCGAACATCGACCGCGTGTGGCACCTGCACCCCGACATCGTCACGCTCGACCGCGGGATCCTCGCGCAGGCGAGCGAACATTCGCATCTCGAACGCGTGCTGCCGGGACTCGTGTCGCTGCTGCACGAATCCGGGCAGCTCGTGCTGATGGGCGGGCTCTCGACCGAGCGCGACGCGCTGATCGCGCTCGAATGCGACGTCGATTTCGTGCAAGGGCAGTACTTCGCGGGGCCGAGCGTCGACCCCGTGCAACCGCAGGCCGCCGCCGGCTGCATGGACACGCTGTCGGCCGCATTGCGGTTGCGCGTCGCGCAGCGCGAGCGCACGCAGGCCGAGCGCCTTGCGCCGTATGTCGCCGCGCTGGAGGAAGCGAGCCAGAAGCTCGCCGCGGGCGAGCCGCTGATCGACGCGGCCGGCGCCGTGCTCGGGTTGCCGGAAACCGCGCGCTGCTTCCTGCTCGATGCATCGGGCCGCCAGATCGGCGACAACGTGCTCGCGCGCGGCAGCGTATCGCAGCGTGCGAAGCGCTTCCGGCCGCTGCTGCATTCCGAAGGCGCGAGCTGGGAGCGCCGCCCCTACTTCATCCACGCGATGCGTGCGCCGGGCCGCGTGCATCTGACGCCGCCGTACCTGTCGATCAACGAGGCGCACCTGTGCGTGACCGCATCGGTCGCCGCGACGACCGCGACCGGCATGCAGGTGCTGTGCGTGGACATCAACTGGGAAGCGGCGCTCAACCGCGAATGAGGGCGCGCGCCGCGCTCATGCGGCGCCGTCGACACCATCGACGCCCTCGGCGCGGCGCACGATCAGCCGGTGCACGCGCTTGCCGGACGACGCGCTGACCACCTCGTGCTCGTCGAGCACATGCATGCCAGCGCCGAGTGCCGCATGCATGCGCGCCGAATCGAGCGGTGTGTACAAGCGGCCGCGCTCGTCGCGCAGCGCACCGTTGCCGGCCACCCGCCAGCTCAGGTACAGCGTGCCGCCGGGCATCAGCAGCGCGGCCAGCCGCGCGGCCGCCGCGGCCGCATCCGCCTGTTCGAGGTGCATCACGACCGTCTCGCACAGTACGTTGCGGAACGCGCCGGACGGCACGCCGGCGAGCGCCGGCAGCGCAGCCAGCTCGAACGTCAGCGACGGGTGGCGCAGGCGCGCCTCGGCGAGCAGCGCGGCGCTCGCATCGTAGCCGCGCACGTCGAATCCTTGCGACGCAAGCCATGCGGTGTCGCGCCCCGCGCCGCAGCCGACATCGGCCGTCGGCCCCGGCGAGAAATACTGCTCGAGCAGCGCATACATGTCGTCGGGGGCGGCCTGGTCGAGCCAGTCCTGCGCGTATTGAGCGGCATGGGCCTCGTAGGCATCGAGAGTCGGGCGATCCACCATGGCGATTGCTCCGCATACGCGTCCTGTCGTGCGACGCACCCCGCATCTTAGCCGTTGCGCATCACGCGTGGTGAGGTGCGTGGCAGGCGGCCCTATGCCGCTCGCACGTCGCCCGCGCGACACGTCGGCGCGGTCAGCTCGGCCCACAGCCATCGCCGCGCCAGGCCGGCCGCGATGCGGCCGTTTCCGCGTCGTGAACGAGCGCGCACAGCCGCGCGTTGACCTGCGCCTGCGCGCCGACGCGCGCGGCCAACGAGCGTCACCGGCGTACCGGCCGCCGCGAACTGGCCGCCGAGATTGCAGCCGACCGCGCCCGCGCCGAACACGCAGACCGGCGCGGCCGACGTGTCAGACATGCGAATGCGCGCCGCCGTGCACGGGCCCCGAACGCCGTTCGACTTCGCGGCGCACGTCGCCGCGCAGGCCCGCGAAGAACGCGACTTCGGCGACGACGAACAGCGGCCCGATCATCAAACCGACCAGGTCGTCGACAAACGCTGGCTTGCGCCCCTCGAACCAGTGCCCGACGAACTGCACGATCCAGCCAACGACGAACGCGCCGATGCCGATGCCGAGCCATTGCACGGTCGGCAGCAGTGCAAGCGTCTGCGCGGCCCACAGGCCGAGGGCGAACAGCGCGGTCATCACCACGCCGAAGCGCAGGTCGAGGCGCAGGTAGAACACCGCGAACGCCACGGCGAGCAGCAGCGCCGGCGACAGCGCGACGCCGGCCAGCATGCCGAGCACCGGCCGCGACAGCAACACCTCGACCGCGAACACGATCATCGGGATGCCGACCAGATGCGTCGCGATGTTGCGCGCGTCGCGATGGTAGGCCGCATACTGGGAAAGGTGGTCTTCGAGCGTCTTCACGGCGTCTCCTGAACGATCATTGAGCGCTATGATGCGCGTCACGCCCGAGAACCTCTGTCAGCTACCCGACATCGCATGCCCGTGCCCTCGTCGCTCGCCCCCTACCTGCCGCAGATCGAAGCGCACCCGTGGTTCGCCGCGCTGCCGCCCGCGTTGCGCGAAGACCTGCTCGCCCGCGCCGCACTGCGGCACCTGCCGGCCGGCCACGCACTGTTCCGCCGTGGCGACCCGCCGTGCGGGCTGTATGCGGTGCTGGCCGGCTCCCTCACCATAGGCGCGGTCGATCCGCAGGGCAAGGAAGCGCTGCTGACGGTTGCCGAACCCGTCACGTGGTTCGGCGAGATTGCGCTGTTCGACGGCCAGCCGCGCACGCACGACGCGATCGCGCTCGACGACACGCTGCTGCTGCACGTCCCGCAGGCCGCGCTGCTCGCGATTCTCGACGCGACGCCGCAATACTGGCGGCAGTTCGCGCTGCTGATGGCGCAAAAGCTCAGGCTGAGCTTCCTGACCGTCGAATCGATGAGCGTGATGCCGGCCGCGCAGCGGCTTGCCGTGCGGCTGCTGATGATCGCCGGCGGCTACGGCGGAATCAGCGCCGGCCGCACGCGCATCCGGTTGTCACAGGAAAAGCTCGCCGCGATGCTGTCGCTGACGCGCCAGACCACCAACCAGCTGCTGAAGGCGCTGCAGGCCGACGGCGTCGTGCGGCTCCATGTCGGCGAGATCGAACTCGTCGACGTCGATGCGTTGCGGCGCGCGAGCGGGCTGCCCGACGGCACGTACTGACACCGCCGCGCCAATCGCCGCAAGCGCCGCAACACCGCATTCCCGCCGTCATGGCATTGCGCTATCGTGGCGGCTCCCTCGCCCTCCCCGCATCCGCACTTGAACACGTCGACCGTCACCACCCCGTCCCGCCCCGCATGGCCCGTGTTCGTCGCGTTCCTGAGGCTCGGCCTCACGTCGTTCGGCGGCCCGGTCGCGCATCTCGGCTACTTCCGCGACGCGTTCGTCACGCGGCGCGGCTGGCTGACCGAGCGCGCCTATGCGGATCTCGTCGGGCTATGCCAGTTCCTGCCGGGGCCCGCGAGCAGCCAGGTCGGGATGGCAATCGGCCTGTCGCGTGCGGGCTATGCGGGAATGTTCGCCGCATGGCTCGGCTTCACGCTGCCGTCGGCGCTGCTGATGATGCTGTTCGCGCTCGGCGTGCACGCGACGGGCATGCCGGTCGCCGCCGGCGCGCTGCACGGGCTGCGCATCGTGTCGGTCGCGGTAATCGCGCAGGCGGTGTGGGGCATGGCGCGCACGCTGTGCCCGGATGCGCGCCGCGTCACGCTGATGGCGATCGCGGCCTGCATCGCGCTGCTCGTGCCGACCGCGTGGCTGCAGGTGGCCGTGATCGTCGCGGCGGGGGCAGCCGGGCTCGTGCTGTTGCCGCAGCCCGAGCGCGGTGCCCACGATCCGTTGCCGCTGCATGTGTCGCACCGCGCGGGCGTGTTGTGGCTCGCGCTGTTCGCGGCGCTCATCGTCGCGCTGCCGGTCGCGGCCCGCGCGGCCCATTCCAATGCGCTCGCCGTCGTCGACGCGTTCTTCCGCACCGGTGCGCTGGTGTTCGGCGGTGGCCACGTGGTGCTGCCGCTGCTGCAGGCCGCCGTGGTCGCGCCCGGCTGGGTCGGCGATTCGGCGTTCCTGGCAGGCTACGGTGTCGCACAGGCCGTGCCGGGGCCGCTCTTCACGTTCTCGGCCTTCCTCGGTGCGTCGTTGCGCGACGCGCCGAACGGCTGGCTCGGCGGGACGATCGCGCTCGTGTCGATCTTCGCGCCGTCGTTCCTGCTCGTCGCCGGCACCGCGCCGTTCTGGGAACGCCTGCGCCGCAGCACGCGCATGCAGGCAGCACTCGCGGGCGTGAACGCGGCCGTCGTCGGGCTGCTGCTCGCCGCGCTCTATCACCCGGTGTGGAACGACACGATCGTGTCGCCACGCGATTTCGCGGCCGCGCTCGTCGCATTCGTCGCGCTTGCATTCTGGCGCGTGCCGCCATGGGCCGTCGTGATCGCGAGCGCGGCGCTCGGCTGGATGTCGACGATGATCGCGTGATCCGGTGAATCCCGCGCGCCGATTCACGCCCGACAAAAACAAAAAGCCCTCTTGACGAGGGCTTTTTTGAGGTGCCGCGCGCCGCAAGGACGCGCAGGACGCCTGGACTTACGCGAAGTTCTTCGCTGCGAAGTCCCAGTTCACGATGTTCCAGAACGCTTCGACGAACTTCGGACGTGCGTTGCGGTAGTCGATGTAGTACGCGTGTTCCCACACGTCGATCGTCAGCAGCGGCTTGTCGGCGGTCGTCAGCGGCGTTGCTGCGTTGCTCGTCGACACGATGTCGAGCGAACCGTCAGCCTTCTTCACGAGCCATGCCCAGCCCGAACCGAACGTGCCGACCGCGGCCTTCGTGAACGCTTCCTTGAACGCGTCGTACGAACCCCACTTCGCGTTGATCGCGTCGCCCAGCGCGCCCGACGGTGCGCCGCCGCCGTTCGGCGACAGGCTGTTCCAGAAGAACGTGTGGTTCCAGATTTGCGCGGCGTTGTTGAAGATGCCGCCCGACGACTTCTTCACGATCTCTTCCAGCGACAGGTTTTCGAATTCCGTGCCCGGGATCAGATTGTTCAGGTTCGTCACATATGCCTGATGGTGCTTGCCGTAGTGGTACTCGATCGTCTCTTTCGAGATGGTCGGCGCGAGTGCGTCTTCAGCGTACGGGAGCGGCGGGAGCGTATGAGCCATGGCGATTCCTTCGTTGAGTATGTAGGGAGGCTGTGTTGAATGCTGCCGAGCGTCCGATTGTAGGCGAGTCCGAATATCCCCGCAAACTCACGGGCATTTATCCGCGGTATGCAGAAAATCGGCGTTGGCGCTTCATCCGGCAGGACGAGACGACGAGGCGCAGCATCCGTTCCCGGCCGCGGCCCCGGCGCACCCGGCACGCCGGACGCGCGACCTGCGTTTCGCTTACGCCGCGCGCGTCAGAACGTGTCGGTCAGCCGCGGCTGCACGTCGGCGAGCGACACGTCGGCCGAGCCTTCGGCGAGATGCACGGTCAGGCGCCGCTGCGGCTTCAGCGCATTGGGCGCGCGCACCGCGCGGCCGGTCTGCGCATCGATCAGCGCCGCGTAGCCGCGCTCGAGCGTGCGCTGCGGGCTCAGCACCTCGAGCCGCGCCGCACAGGCCGAGACCCGCGCGGTGTCGCGCTCGTGACGGCGCTGCAGCGCCACCGCAAGACGCTGCGACAGTCCCGCAAGCGCATGGCGCGCCTGCGCCGGGTCGGGCCGCGCGCGCTGCCAGCGCAGCTGCGCGAGCGCGAAACGCGCACGCGCGTCGCGCACCGGCCGTGACGCCGCCGACGCAAGCCGCACGGCCAGTTGCTCGACGTGGATGCGCTGCCGCTGCAGCCGTTCGGCCGGACTGACGAGCCGGCGCGCGAGCCAGTCGAGCTGCTGCGCACGCTGCTCGAGCCCGCGTTCCAGGCTGCGCGCCAGCGCGCGCTGCCGGTCGGCGACCTCGCGCAGCAGCAACGCGCGCTGCGGACTCGCGAGCTCGGCCGCGCCGGTCGGCGTCGGCGCGCGCAGGTCGGCCGCGAAGTCCGCGATCGTGAAATCGGTTTCGTGGCCGACGCCACTCACGACCGGCAGTTCGCTCGCCGCGATCGCACGCGCAAGCGCTTCATCGTTGAACGACCACAGATCCTCGATCGAGCCGCCGCCGCGACAGACGAGCAGCACGTCGACCTCGCGCCGCGCGTTTGCGGCCTGCACGGCCGCGACGAGCTTCTCGGCCGATCCAGCCCCCTGCACGGGTGCCGGATAGACGATCACCGGGATGTGCGGCGCGCGGCGCGCGAGCGTGGTCAGCACGTCGCGCAGCGCGGCGGCCTGCAGCGACGTGACGATGCCGATCGCGCGCGGGTGTGCCGGCAGCGCGCGCTTGCGCTCCGGCGCGAACAGGCCTTCGGCCTCGAGCTGCGCCTTCAGCCGCAGGAACGCCTCGTACAGGCGGCCTTGCCCGGTGCGCCGCACGGCCTCGACATTGAGCTGCACTTCGCCGCGCGGCTCGTACATCGTGACGACCGCGCGCACCTCGATCCGGTCGCCTTCGCGCGGCGTGAATTCCGCATACTGCGCGCGACCGCGAAACATCACGCAGCGCATCTGCGCCTGTTGATCCTTGATCGAGAAATACCAGTGGCCGCTCGCGGCGCGCGTGAAATTCGACACTTCGCCCGAGATCCACAGCAGCGGAAACGAGCGCTCGAGCATCGTCGAAATCGCGCGATTGAGCGCCGAAACGGGAATCACTTCGTCGCCGCCGCGGGTGGCGCCGGGAGCGGAAAAAGAGGAGTCGGAAAGCATGGGCGATCGGATGAATGCTGGCGGCGACACGATAGTCCGACATGCGCGCGACGTCCAGCGCCGAGCGTCCGCGCCGCGACGCGCGAAAGGTGTCCACACTGTGGCAATCGTCCGCCCAAAACGCTTGAAAACCGCGGGAAAATCCAGACAATTTCAAGCAATGCATTGATTTTTATAGATTTTTCAACCTTGCGATTTTATTCGCCATCGATTCGATGTCCACCCGGCAGGCGATCGACGCAAACGGGCCGGGAGTTCTTCACAGAGTTATCCACAACCCGCCCCGATCCGGCCCCGTCGCGTGCGCCGCCCGGCCGCGCTTGCCGCGCCCACGTGCCGCGCGCTAGAGTGCCGCCTTCCGAAGACCTTGCGGCATACGCCGCCCAACGGAGAATCCGTCTTGACGAATCCGTCCCACGCCGCGGCGCACGACGCGCCGCGCCCGGCCCGATGAGCGCCCCTGGCGGCCCGCTCGCGCGGCTCGAAGCGCGCCTCACGCGCGAATGGCAACGCCGCGGCGTACTCGCCTGGGCGCTCACGCCGTTCGCGTGCGTGTTCGGCCTGTGCGCGGCGCTGCGTCGCACCGCCTACGCGCAGGGCTGGAAGCAACCGGTCGACGTCGGCGTGCCCGTCGTCGTGGTCGGCAACGTGACCGTCGGCGGCACCGGCAAGACGCCGACCGTGATCGCGCTCGTCGATGCGCTGCGCGCGGCCGGTTTCACGCCGGGCGTCGTGTCGCGCGGCTACGGCGCGAACGTGAAGGCGCCGACCGCGGTCACGCCCACGTCGCGCGCGAGCGCGGCCGGCGACGAACCGCTGCTGATCGCGCGCCGCACCGGCGCGCCCGTATGGGTATGCCCCGACCGCGTCGCGGCCGCGCAGGCGCTGCGCGCCGCGCATCCGGATGTCGACGTGATCGTCAGTGACGACGGTCTCCAGCACTACCGGCTCGCGCGCACGGTCGAGCTCGTCGTGTTCGACCACCGGCTCGGCGGCAACGGCTTCCTGCTGCCGGCCGGCCCGTTGCGCGAGCCGCTGTCGCGCCACCGCGACGCGACGCTCGTCAACGATCCATACAGCGGCGCGCTGCCGCCGTGGCCCGACACCTACGCGCTCGCGCTGACGCCGGGCGCCGCGTGGCACCTCGACCGGCCGGCGCTGCGCCGCCCGCTGTCGCAGTTCGCGAACGAGCGCGTGCTCGCCGCGGCCGGCATCGGCGCGCCGGAACGCTTCTTCGCGACGCTTCGCGCGGCCGGCCTCGCGCCGGCAACGCGCGCGCTGCCCGACCATTACGCGTTCGCCGACAATCCGTTCGTCGACGATGCGGTCGACGCGATCCTGATCACCGAGAAGGATGCAGTAAAATTGGGCGCTTCCTGGCGCGACGCTCGGCTGTGGGTCGTCCCCGTCGAAGCCGCGCTCGATCCTCGCCTCATTGCCCTCGTTGTGGAGAAACTCCGTGGACGCTCGCCTGCTTGAAATCCTTGTGTGCCCTATCTGCAAAGGCCCGCTCCACTATGACCGCGCCGCGCAGGAACTGATCTGCAACGCGGACAAGCTCGCCTACCCGATTCGCGACGGCATCCCCGTGATGCTCGTCGACGAAGCACGCCAGACCGTCGAAGGCACGCCAGTCGACCCCGCCGGCCCGGCCGGCAGCTGAACGCCACACCGCTGCACCGGCACCCGGCCGCGATTCACCGCGGCCGCGTGCCGGACCCTGCCGGGCGGCCTGCTTTCGATGCGCCGCCCGCCCCAGCCCTTCTCACCGCCCAGCCCCGATGACTCATCCGCAGCCCTTCATCGCCGTCATTCCTGCCCGGCTCGCGTCGACGCGCCTGCCGAACAAGCCGCTCGCCGATCTCGGTGGCAAGCCGATGGTCGTGCGCGTCGCCGAGCGCGCGCGCGAAGCGGGCGCGCAGCAGGTGCTCGTCGCATCCGACGCGCAGAGCGTGCTCGACGCGGCACGCGATCACGGTTTCGAAGCGGTGCTGACGCGCGCCGACCATCCGTCCGGCACCGACCGGCTCGCGGAAGTCGCCGCGACGTTCGGGTGGAGCGACGACACCGTCGTCGTCAACGTGCAGGGCGACGAGCCGCTGATCGACCCGGTGCTCGTGCGCGACGTAGCGTCGCACCTCGCCGCGCATCCGGACTGCGCGATCGCGACCGCCGCGCACCCGATTCACGAAGCGGCCGACGTGTTCAACCCGAACATCGTGAAGGTCGCGCTCGACGCGCGCAACGTCGCGATGTACTTCTCGCGCGCGCCGATTCCGTGGAGCCGTGACGCGTATCTGATGCACTGGCCCGACGTCGCGGCCATGCCAGCGCCGGCGTTTCCGGTCTATCGGCATATCGGCCTCTACGCGTATCGCGCGCGCTTCCTGCGCACTTATCCGTCGCTCGCGCAGGCGCCGATCGAGCAGGCGGAACAGCTCGAACAGCTGCGCGCGATGTGGCACGGCGAGCGTATCGCGGTGCTGATGACGGAGCACGCGCCCGAAGCCGGAATCGACACGCCGGCCGATCTTGCACGCGTGCAGGCCCTTTTTCGGCCGAGTTCAAAATAACCCGTGGCATAATCAAGCGATTGTGCGAGCCGTCCGCGACCCGCGCGTTCTCGCTTGACCCCGCCACGGCCCGTCCCGGCAGCCGCGCGTCGCTTTTCGTCGACGCGCCGCGTCAGACCGGTCCGCCGCGCGCCAGGCAAGCACCGCGCACGCAGTCGTCGACACTTTTACGTCTCGCCATACGAATCTACATACTGGAGATATCACCATGCGTTTGATCCTGTTGGGCGCGCCCGGCGCGGGAAAGGGCACCCAGGCAAACTTCATCAAGGAAAAGTTCGGCATCCCGCAAATCTCGACGGGCGACATGCTGCGCGCGGCCGTCAAGGCCGGCTCGCCGCTCGGCGTCGAGGCGAAGGGCTACATGGACGCCGGCAAGCTCGTGCCGGACGCGCTGATCATCGGCCTCGTGAAGGAGCGCCTGAAGGAATCCGACTGCGCGAACGGCTACCTGTTCGACGGCTTCCCGCGCACGATCGCGCAGGCTGACGCGATGAAGGAAGCCGGCGTCGCGATCGACTACGTGCTCGAAATCGACGTCCCGTTCTCGGAAATCGTCGAGCGCATGAGCGGCCGCCGCACGCACCCGGCGTCGGGCCGCACGTACCACGTGAAGTTCAACCCGCCGAAGGTCGAAGGCCACGACGACGTGACGGGCGAACCGCTGATCCAGCGCGACGACGACAAGGAAGAAACCGTCAAGAAGCGTCTCGAAGTGTACGAAGCGCAGACCAAGCCGCTGATCACGTACTACGGCGACTGGGCGCAGCGCGGCGAGGAAAACGGCCTGAAGGCCCCGCAGTATCGCAAGATCTCGGGCCTCGGCAGCGTGGACGAAATCCGCGAGCGTGCATTCGACGCACTGAAGTAAGCACCGCGTCGTGCACCTGCGAGCCGCCCTCCCCGGGCGGCTTTTTTTCGTCTGTTTCCTCCGTTTCGTCCGACCAGGATTCGCACGAGCGTGCCGGTCTCGCCGGCGCCCGGCAGCGCCCCGTACAATCGTTCAAGCACGTGCGCCGCGCGAACCGGCGCGCCGGTCCTTCCTCCGATCGAGCGGCATCGGACCCAACCAAGGAGACAATGATGGAGATTCGCGGCAACGTCTTTCTGATCACGGGTGGCGCATCGGGCCTCGGCGCCGGAACGGCCCGCATGCTCGCGCAAGCCGGCGGCAAAGTCGTGCTCGCCGACCTGAACGAGGCGGCCGGCACGGCGCTCGCGAACGAACTGGGCGGCGTATTCGTGCGCTGCGACGTGTCGAGCGAGGCCGATGCGCAGGCGGCCGTCGATGCCGCGACGCGCGCGGGCACGCTGCGCGGGCTCGTGAACTGCGCGGGCATCGCGCCCGCCGCGAAGACCGTCGGCAAGGACGGCGCGCACCCGCTCGACGTGTTCGCGAAGACGATCAACGTGAACCTGGTCGGCACCTTCAACATGATCCGGCTCGCGGCCGCCGCGATGGCCGCGACCGCGCCGAACGACGGCGGCGAGCGCGGCGTGATCGTCGGCACCGCATCGGTCGCCGCCTACGACGGGCAGATCGGCCAGGCCGCGTATGCAGCGTCGAAGGCCGGCGTCGCGGGCATGACGCTGCCGATCGCGCGCGACCTGTCGCGCCACGGCATCCGCGTGATGACGATCGCGCCCGGACTGTTCGAGACGCCGATGCTGCTCGGTATGCCGAAGGACGTGCAGGACGCGCTCGGCGCGATGGTGCCGTTCCCGCCGCGGCTCGGCAAACCGGACGAATACGCGATGCTGGTGCGCCAGATCGTCGAGAACCCGATGCTCAACGGCGAAGTGATCCGCCTCGACGGCGCGATCCGGATGCAGCCGAAGTAAGTGCCAGGCAACGGCAAACATAAAAACGCCCGCGATGCGGGCGTTTTTATGTTTCGGGTTCCGGCGATACCGCGACGGTTCAGTCGTCGCCGTCGCGCTGCATCCGCTGCCGCAACTCGGTCACCTGCGATTCGACGACGGTCGCGTCGTCCGCATCGGGCCGCTCGCCCAGATACTGCTCGAGATCCTCGAGCGCGGGACGCAGGTAATCGAGCCGCGCATACGCGAAGCCGCGGTCGCGCACCTCGTCGAGATGTTCGGGCAACAGGATCACGAGCCGCTGCTGCACCGCGAGCAGCCGCTGCCAGCGCTCCGTCTGCAGATAGATCGTCTTCAGGTTGCGCAGCATCCGCGCGATGATCTCGCGGCTCGTGGCCGGCTGCAGCAGCGCGCGCAACGCGCTGTCGACCGCACCCGCCGCTCGCGCGACGTACGGCTCGAGCATCTCGACCATCTCGGCTTCGGACAGCGAATGGCCGTTGGTCGGATCGATGATCAGGTCGCCGTCCGGCAGCGTCACGCGCAGCAGGAAGTGGCCGGGGAACGACACGCCGCGCGCCGGCACGCCGATCTGCTCGGCGAGCTCGAGGTACAGCACCGACAGCGAAATCGGAATCCCGCGCCGCCGCTTCAGCACCGCGTTCAGATGGCTGTTATCGGGGTCGTAGTAATCGTTGTGATTGCACGCGAAGCCGAGTTCGCGGAAGAAGAACTCGTTGAGCGCGGCAACGCGGTCCTTCAGGTCCGCATCGTCGGCGAGCCGGCGGCGCAGCCGCGCGGCCAGCATGTCGAGTTCGGCCAGCGTGCCCTGCAGGTCGAGGTCGGGATACGCGTCCTGCGCGAGCGACAGCGCGGTCTCCGTGACGGGCAGACTGTCGTCGTCCGCCACGAGCGTGCTGAAGTAGTCGAGGACGCGAGTCATTGCGGTCGTCACTTGGCGCGCCTTCTGAAGTAAGCGTATTTGAAGCCCATCACCCACAACATACCGAAATATAGTGCAGCGAACAGCACGAGGCACGCGGCCATCAGCGCAATCCGATCGAGCGGCTGCGCACGCATGCCGGTCCAGTCGAAGCTGATCGCGCACCAGTGCATCAGGCCTGCGAGCACGAGCGCCGCGCCGATCAGCTGCACGAAGAAGCGCATCCAGCCCGGCGACGGCTGGTAGATGCCGCGCTTGCGCAGCCCGAGGAACAGCAGCAGCGAGTTCAGGCACGCGCCGACGCCGATGCTCAGCGTGAGGCCCGCATGACCGATCAGCGGCACGAACACATAGTTCGAAATCTGCGTGACGACGAGCACGCCGATCGCGATCTTCACCGGCGTCTTGATGTCCTGCTTCGCATAGAAGCCCGGCGCGAGGATCTTGATCAGGATGATGCCGACGAGGCCGATCCCGTAGGTCGCGAGCGCGCGGGCGACCATCGTGACGGTATGCGCGTCGAACTTGCCGTAGTTGAACAGCGTCGCGGTAAGCGGCGTCGCGAAGAAGAACAGCGCGAGCGCGCTCGGCGCCGCGAGCAGGAACGTGACGCGCAGCCCCCAGTCGAGCAGCGCCGAATATTCATGCGAATCGGCGTCGACGTGCGCCTTCGACAGGCTCGGCAGCAGGATCGTGCCAAGCGCGACGCCGAGCAACGCGGTCGGGAATTCCATCAGCCGGTCGGCGTAGTTGATCCATGACACCGCGCCCTGCCCGAGCCGCGACGCGATGTTGGTGTTGATGATCAGCGACAGCTGCGCGACCGACACCGCGAACGTCGCGGGCACCATCTTCGCGAGCACGCGCTTCACGCCGCGGTGACGCAGCGCGCGCACCGGGTTGAGGCCGATCAGCGGCACCATGTCGATCTTCTTCAGGCCGGGCAGTTGCACGAGGAACTGCAGCACGCCGCCCGCGATCACGGCCCACGCGAGCGCGAACACCGGCACCTTCAGGTGCGGCGCGACGAATACGGCCGCGGCGATGAACGCGACGTTGAGCAGCACCGGCGCGAACGCCGGCAGCGAGAAGCTCTTGTAGGTGTTGAGCACGCCGGACGCGAGCGTCGTCAGCGAGATGAACACGATGTACGGAAACATGATCCGCGTCATCGTGACCGCGAGCGGGAATGCCTGCCCGTCGGTATGCAGGCCGGACGCGACCGCGAACACGACCCACGACGCGCCGGCGATCCCGAGGACCGACAGCACGGCGAGCGCCCACGCGAGCACGGTCGACATCGCGTCGACGAGCGCCTTGGTCGCATCGTGCCCCTGCTGGTTCTTGAACTCGGCCAGGATCGGCACGAACGCCTGCGAGAACGCGCCTTCGGCAGACAGGCGGCGCAGCAGGTTCGGAATGCGGAAAGCGACGTAGAACGCGTCGGTGTATTGACTGGCGCCGAACGCACGGGCGATCAGCGTCTCGCGGGCCAGTCCGGTCACGCGCGACAGCAGCGTGAAGCCGCTGACCGTCAGCAGGGCTCGGAATAGATTCATGGGGCGCTTATTATACGGACGTTGCGTGTCCCGGCACGGACGGATGCGGAAAAGCGCGCGCGTCGCCGGTGCCCCGCCCGGCCGATGTCACGTCGAACTTGCCACGCGCTTGATTTTGTTGCTATAATCGCCGGTTTCTGAGCCTGTTACATGCACGGCGCCTGTCGTTTTCATGTCTCGGCCTCGGTTAAAATCACCGTTTTTTTATGCGCCCCTGGGCAATCGTTCTCAGGGGACGGATCGAAAAGCAGCGCTTGGCCGTCAGGCTCCAAGCTCTGGAAACAGGACAGGATAAGGAACCGTCATGGCTAACTCCGCACAAGCACGCAAGCGCGCCCGCCAGGCCGCGAAGGCAAATTCGCACAACTCGGCGCTGCGCTCGAAATTCCGTACCGCGATCAAGTCGGTTCGCAAGGCTGTTGAAGCCGGCGATCAGGCTAAGGCTGCCGAGCTGTTCAAGGCTGCCGTGAAGACGATCGACACGATCGCCGACAAGAAGATCGTTCACAAGAACAAGGCCGCTCGCAGCAAGAGCCGCCTCGCCGCAGCCGTCAAGGGTCTGCAGGCAGCAGCGTAAATCCGGTGCGACCGGCGAGGGTGCCCGCTTCGGCGGGTGCTCCTGTTTCCTGCGATCGCAAAAAAGCCCGCCTAGGCGGGCTTTTTTGCTGTGCGTCGCCTGCGCATCGCGCCGGGCGACTGCCAGGCAGGGGCGCGGCATGCGCCCTCGCCCGCCGAACTCACTTCTTCTCGTTGTAGTCCGGCAGTTCGCACGCCTCGGTGACGACGAGGTTGTTGTCCTTCGCGAAATTCAGTACGAAATCGAACGCCATCGGCTCGATGTCGCGCAGCCGGGAATCGAGGATCACGCATTTCAGGTCGCCCAGCATCGTCGGGCGCACGTACAGCGAATATTTCAGGCGCGCGTTCGGCCCGCTTGCACCCGGCCCGAAGCAGGCCATCACGCCGGCCAGACGCTCCGACCAGTCGCTCGGGCGAAACTTTTTCCCGTCTTTCGTGATGCCCTGGATGAAGAATTCGGTCGGAGGGGTTTCAGCCATGTGGTTACCCAAGTGACGGCCCGGCGATGTCCAGGCGACGGCGCCTGGATACGCGAACACAAAGCTGGAGTGGACCGCGGCACACGCGCTCCGAATCCCGAAAACAGGCCGTCGATGCGTGCCGCCGGCGCGCCGCACCGGATTTGTGCAGCGCACGGCTTGTGTCCGGCAGAGCGCGAAAAGCCTTGCCTGCCGGGCTGGAGAAAACTTTTGGATTATACCGCAGCGCGCCATCGCGCGTCGTCCCGCCCCCCCTCTTCCGACACGCTCCGTCGCCGGCCCGGATCGCTCCCCGCTTTTCTTCGCGGCTCGTCAAAGCACAGAAAATCCTTTATGCTGCTTTGAGTTATCCACACCCGACGGCGGCGCCGTCCGGCCCCGCTGCCGGTTCCAATCCGCCGTATTTCGTTTCATGACCGCCAAAACCATTCGTCACTACCTGCAGTTCAAGGATTTCTCGCTGGAAGACTACGAGTACGTGCTCGAACGCACGGGTATCCTGAAGCGCAAGTTCAAGAACTACGAGACCTATCACCCGCTGCACGACCGCACGCTCGCGATGATCTTCGAGAAGAGTTCGACGCGCACGCGCCTGTCGTTCGAGGCCGGCATCTTCCAGCTCGGCGGCCACGCGGTGTTCATGAGCACGCGCGACACGCAGCTCGGCCGCGGCGAGCCGGTCGAGGATTCCGCGCAAGTGATCTCGCGGATGGTCGACATCATCATGATCCGCACGTTCGAGCAGGACGTGATCACGCGCTTCGCGCAGAACTCCCGCGTGCCGGTGATCAACGGGCTGACCAACGAATACCACCCGTGCCAGGTGCTCGCCGACATCTTCACGTACTACGAGCACCGCGGCCCGATCGCCGGCAAGACGGTCGCGTGGGTCGGCGATGCGAACAACATGCTGTATACGTGGATCGAAGCCGCGCAGATCCTGGGCTTCAAGCTGCGCCTGTCGACGCCGCCGGGCTATGCGCTCGACATGAAGCTCGTGTCGCCGGACAGCGCGCCGTTCTACGAAGTGTTCGACGATCCGAACGAAGCGTGCAAGGGCGCCGATCTCGTGACGACCGACGTGTGGACGAGCATGGGCTTCGAAGCCGAAAACGAAGCGCGCATGCAGGCGTTTGCCGACTGGTGCGTCGACGAGGAAATGATGGGCCACGCGAACCCGGACGCGCTCTTCATGCACTGCCTGCCCGCACACCGCGGCGAGGAAGTGACGGCCGGCGTGATCGACGGCCCGCAGAGCGTCGTGTGGGACGAAGCGGAAAACCGCCTGCACGTGCAGAAGGCGCTGATGGAATTCCTGCTGCTCGGCCGCCTCAAGCACTGACCGCCGCACTCGCGCGCGGCCGGATTCCGGCCGCATGCAAAAAAGCGCCGATCGTCGATCGGCGCTTTTTGTTGGTACGGACGAAAGAGAACGAAACGCGCGGGTCGAACAACCGCGTTACAGGCACACCGGCTCGGGTTCGAGCTCGACACCGAACCGCTCGCGCACGTCGTCCTGGATCGCGCGCGCCAGCGCGAGCACGTCGGCGCCCGTCGCGCCGCCGCAATTGACCAGCACGAGCGCCTGCCGGTCGTGCACGGCCGCCGCGCCGAGCGCGCGCCCTTTCCAGCCGCAGCGGTCGATCAGCCAGCCGGCCGCGAGCTTCACCTGCCCGTCCGGCTGCGGATACGACACGACTTCGGGCGCGCGCGCGCGCAGCGCGTCGAACTGCGCGGCGTCGATCACCGGATTCTTGAAGAAACTACCCGCGTTGCCGAGCATCAGCGGATCGGGCAGCTTCGCGCGGCGGATCGCGACGACCGCGTCGAACACGTCGCGCGGCGTCGCGGCGTCCGGCGCGATGCCGCGCGCGTCGAGCTCGCGCGTGACGTCCGCATAGCCGAGCCGCGGCGTCCAGCGCTTGGGCAGCCGGAACGTCACCGATACGATCGCAAAGCGGCCGCGCCCTTCCCGCTTGAAGAAGCTGTCGCGATAGCCGAACGCGCAGCGCGCGGCGTCGAAGCGCTCGCTGCGCCCCGTCGCAAGTTCGACGGCGGCCAGCGAGTCGAAATACGTCTTCATCTCGAGGCCGTAAGCGCCGATGTTCTGGATCGGCGCGGCGCCGACGGTGCCCGGAATCAGCGCCAGGTTCTCGAGGCCCGGCATCCCGTGCTCGAGCGTCCACGCAACGAACGCGTGCCAGGTTTCGCCGCCGCCTGCCTCGACGTACCACGCGTCGTCGTCCTCGCGCACGACGCGGCGGCCGGCAATCTCGTCGAGCAGCACGACGCCGTCGAAATCGCGCGTGAACACGACGTTGCTGCCGCCGCCCAGCACGAGCTGCGGCAGGTGCGCGACGCGCGGGTCGCGATGCAGCGCCGCGAACTGCGCCGCATGCGTGATGCGGGCGGCGAAGCGGGCGGTCGCGGCGATGCCGAACGTATTGTGCACGGCGAGCGGATGGTCGGGGAGCAGCGACAGGGCGGAATCGTCAGGAGGCATCGGCATTCGCGGTCACGTCCGCCAGGGCGGGCACACGGCCGGCCTTGGGCAAACGGAGGGGCATCGGTAAAATGGCAAACAGTCCGCAATTATAGCGAGTGCCCGCGCGCGAGCCGGGCCTCGCATCTCAAGGGAGAATGCCATGCCATCGTTCGACGTCGTTTCCGAAGCGAACATGATCGAAGTGAAGAACGCCATCGAGCAGTCGAACAAGGAAATTTCGACACGCTTCGACTTCAAGGGCTCCGACGCGCGCGTCGAGCAGAAGGAGCGCGAGCTGACGCTGTTCGCCGACGACGATTTCAAGCTCGGCCAGGTCAAAGACGTGCTGATCAACAAGCTCGCGAAGCGCAACGTCGACGTACGCTTCCTCGACTACGGCAAGGTCGAGAAGATCGGCGGCGACAAGGTCAAGCAGATCGTCACCGTGAAGAAGGGCGTGACGGGCGACCTCGCGAAGAAGATCGTCAGGCTCGTGAAAGACAGCAAGATCAAGGTGCAGGCGAGCATCCAGGGCGACGCGGTGCGCGTGGCCGGCACGAAGCGCGACGACCTGCAGAACGTGATCGCGATGCTGCGCAAGGACGTGACCGACACCCCGCTCGACTTCAACAACTTCCGCGACTGATCGACGCCGTCGACCGGTCGTCCCGCGCCGCCGGGCCCCGCATGCGGGATGCCCCGGCGGGCGGCAGCAGCCCCCCTTCCTCAGGCCTTCCCGCCGCCCTGCGCGCCGCCGTCGGCCGCAGCCTTCTTCTTGTCGCCGATCCGGCTCTCCTGCCCCGCCAGCAGCTTCGAGATGTTGCCGCGGTGACGCCACACGAGCAGCACGCTCATCGCGAGCACGGCCCACGCGACCGGGTTGTGGCCCGTGCCGAACAGGAACACGTCGAACACCGGTGCGAACACGGCCGCCACCAGCGCCGCGAGCGACGAATAGCGGAAGAAGAACGCGACGATCAGCCAGGTCAGCGCGGTCGCGAGCCCGAGCACCGGGTGCACGGCGAGCAGCACGCCGGCCGCGGTCGCGACGCCCTTGCCGCCCTGGAAGCGGAAGAACACCGGATACAGGTGGCCGAGGAACACGGCGATCGCGACCCACGCAACGGCGACATCGGACAACCCGAAGTGCCGGGCGAGCCAGACGGCGAGCCAGCCCTTGAACGCGTCGCCGACGAGCGTCAGGATCGCGGCCTTCTTGTTGCCGCTGCGCAGCACGTTGGTCGCGCCGGGATTCTTCGACCCGTACGAACGGGGATCGGCCAGGCCCATCGCGGCGCTGACGACGACGGCAAACGACACCGAACCGATCAGGTAGGCAACTAGTGCGGCGAGCAGGATCTGCATGCGGAGAACTCTTTTTTCAACGTATCGGTAAAGGGACGGCCGGGCGCGCCCGGCCGAAACGGCGCCCATTCTACCGAACGAGCACGGCCTGCCACGAAGGTGAAACCCTCAGTCGACGCTCGCGCACTGCACGGGCGTCGCGCCGAGCAGCGTCGTGAGCACCGTCGGCGCAAGACTGACGAGATAGCCGCGGCGGCCGCCGTTCAGGTAGATCGTCGGCAGCTCGAGGATGGTCGACTCGACGTACACGGGCATCGTCTTGCGCGTGCCGAACGGCGACGTGCCGCCGACCAAATAGCCGGAATGGCGGTTCGCGACGTCGGGCTTGCACGGCTCGACGCGCTTCGCGCCGATCTGCCGGGCAAGGTTCTTGGTCGACACGGTGCGGTCGCCGTGCATCAGCACGATCAGCGGCTTCGCATGCTCGTCTTCCATCACGAGCGTCTTCACGACGCTGTGTTCGTCGACGCCGAGCTGGCGCGCCGACTCGCCGGTGCCGCCGTGCTCGACGTAATCGTACGGATGCTCGCCGAATGCAACGGCATGGCGGCGCAGCAGCTGGGTCGCGGGTGTCTCGGACACATGTCTGGATTTGCTCATGGCGGCATTTTAATGGCGAACGACCGGCGGGCGATCGCCATCGCACAATCGCGGCATCGCGTGTTCACGGCGCCGCGCCGCGCACCGGCGGTATACTCGCGGCCCTTTTGTCCGGGGCGAGCGCGCCCGTCGCCGCAACGCGCCGTCATCATTGCGGACATCGCGAAGCGCTATTGCCCGATTGGCCGATTGTGGCCCGCCCGCCGTCATGGCACGATCGTTCGCAAAACTCGCCGTGCCGCCGCCCGGCCCTTCTCCTGGAGACGCCATGCCCTCGCCTGCCCGCCCATCCGCACAGCTCGACGTCGCGGCACTGCTCGCCGCGTTGCCAGGGCGCATCGCCGACGTGCCCGCCCGCTGGGCCGCGCGCGCGAGTGCGCATCCGGCGCTGATCGAGGACGCGCGACGCCTGTCGTACGGCGAGCTGTCGCAGGCCGTCGATGCCGCCGCCGAGCGGCTCGTGCGCCTCGGCGTGCGCGGCGGCGATCGCGTGATGATCGTCGCGGAAAACAGCGTCGCGCAGATCGTGCTGCTGTTCGCGGTCGCGCGCGTCGATGCGTGGGCGCTCGTGTCGAACGCGCGGCTGTCAGCCGGCGAGCTCGATGCGATCGCCGCGCACGCGCGCCCGAAGCTGATCGCATTCGCGACGGAAGCGTCGCCCGACGCGCGTGCGCACGCGGCGCGCTACGACGCGACGCCCGCCGACGCGCTGCCGGTCGACATCGGCGCATGGTCGTACCGCGTCGACACGAGCGCGCCCGACGAACCGGTGGCGGCCGACGGTGCCGCGCAATGCGCGGCGCTGATCTACACGACCGGCACGACGGGTGCGCCGAAAGGCGTGATGCTGTCGCATCGCAACCTGCTGTTCATCGCGGCGGCGTCGAGCACGCTGCGCCGCGTGTCGCCCGACGACGTCGTCTATACGGTGCTGCCGGTATCGCACGTGTACGGGCTCGCGTCGGTCTGCCTCGGCAGCCTGTACGCGGGCGCAACGCTGCGGCTCGCGCCGCGCTTCTCGCCGGAAGCCGTGCGCGTCGCGCTCGCCGACGAAGGCGTGACGATCTTCCAGGGCGTGCCCGCGATGCACGCGAAGCTGCTCGAGCACCTGCACACGCACGCACACCCATGGCACGCGCCGCGGCTGCGCTTCGCGTATTCGGGCGGCTCGCCGCTCGACGCCGACCTGAAGGCGCGCGTCGAGCGCGTGTACGGCGTGCCGCTGCACAACGGCTACGGGATGACCGAGAGCAGCCCGACGATCACGCAGACGCCGCTCGACGCACCGCGTACCGACTGCTCGGTCGGCGTGCCGATCCCGGGCGTCGAGATGCGGATCGTCGCACCGGACGGCACCGACGTGCCGCAAGGCGAAGTGGGGGAAATTCGCGTGCGCGGGCCGAACGTGATGCTCGGCTATTACCGCAACGCGGAGGCGACGCGCGCGGCCGTGTCGCCGGACGGCTGGCTCAGCACCGGCGATCTCGCACGCCAGGAAGCGGACGGCTCGGTGACGATCGCGGGCCGCAGCAAGGAACTGATCATCCGCTCGGGCTTCAACGTGTATCCGGTCGAGGTCGAACAGGTGCTGAACGCGCACCCGGACGTCGTGCAGGCGGCCGTCATCGGCCGGGCGGTCGAGGGCAACGAGGAAGTGCTCGCGTTCGTCGAGCTGGTGCCCGGCGCGACCGCGACCGAGGCAGCGCTCCAGGCGTGGTGCGCGCAGCGGCTCGCGCCTTACAAGCGCCCTGCGCGGATTCGCGTGCTCGACGCGCTGCCCGCCGCGTCGACCGGCAAGGTGCTGAAGTACAAGCTGCGCGAACTCGCGTAACGCACGGCGCCGCCCGCATCGCGCGCTGGCCGGTGCACGCGCCGCGCTAGCCGCGCGGATGGTGCTGCGCGTGCAGCGTCTTCAGCCGCTCGCGCGCGACGTGCGTGTAGATCTGCGTGGTCGAGATGTCGCTGTGGCCGAGCAGCAGCTGCACGACGCGCAGGTCGGCGCCGTGGTTCAGCAGGTGCGTCGCGAACGCGTGCCGCAGCGTATGCGGCGACAGGTGCGCGCGCACGTCGGCCTGCTGCGCGTGGCGCTTGATGATGTTCCAGAACTGCTGGCGCGTCATCCCGTCGCCGCGCGCGGTCACGAACAGCGCGTCGGCCGCGCGTGCGCCGAGCAGCGCCGGCCGCGCGTCGCGCAGGTAACGCTCGATCCAGCCGTGCGCGACTTCTCCGAACGGCACGAGCCGTTCCTTCGAACCCTTGCCCATCACGCGCACGACGCCCTCGTTGAGACCGACCTCGACGGTCTTCAGCGTGACGAGCTCGCTCACGCGCAGCCCGCTCGCGTACATCAGCTCGAGCATCGTGCGATCGCGCAGGCCGAGCGGCGTGTCGATGTCGGGTGCGCCGAGCAGCGCCTCGACCTGTGCCTCCGACAGCGTCGACGGAAACCGCGCGGCCTGTTTCGCGGACGTGATCCGCAGCGTCGGATCGGCGCTCGCGCGATGCTCGCGCACGGCCCAGCCGTAATAGCGCCTGAACACGGACAACCGCCGGTTCGACGACGTCGCCTTGCCGTCGCTGCGCGCGGCGATGTAGTCCGTCACCATCGCTTCGTCGACCGAATCGAGCGGCGCGCCGTGCGTCGCGGCCAGCCATTGCGAAAACAGCACCAGATCGCGCCGGTACGCGTCGAGCGTGTTGCGCGCGAGCCCGTGCTCGAGCCACAGCGCATCGCAGAACACGTCGATCGACGCGCGACTCGCAAGCAGCGCGGGCGATGCGGCGGCGGCATCGCCGTCGGACGCGGAATCGGGGGAAAGCAGCGGTTCGCTCATCGGTACGGCACGCCCTCGTGCGCCAGCAGCCAGCGCTTCACTGTCTGGTAATAGCCATTGTCGTCGTGGTTCGCGAAGCCGCC
The DNA here is from genome assembly GCF_003857965.1 of Burkholderia sp. Bp9031. NCBI lineage: Bacteria > Pseudomonadati > Pseudomonadota > Betaproteobacteria > Burkholderiales > Burkholderiaceae > Burkholderia > Burkholderia sp. Bp9031. The sequence continues at coordinate 220,808 of NZ_QTPW01000009.1, read as the reverse complement.
GAGGCCGCCCGCGGCGACGACGCGATGGCACGGAATCACGAGCGGGAAATAGTTCGCGCCGCACGCCTGGCCGACCGCGCGCGGCGCGCTGCCGATCCGCTTCGCGACCTGGCCGTAGGTCAGCACCGTGCCCGGCGGAATGTCGCTGATCACGTTCCACACGCGATGCTGGAAGGCGCTGCCGACGTCGGCGAGCGGCAGGTCGAAGCGCGCCGATGCGCGCTCGAAATAACGTTCGATCTGCTTGACCGCGCGCTTCGCGAGCGGCGAGTCAGGCTCGACCGACTTGACCGACTCGGGCAGATAGACGATCTCGCGCACCACCGCGGCATCGGTGCGGATGCCGACCTTGCCGAACGGTGCGTCGATGACTGCGTTGAACATGAGTTTCTCCTCACCGGTGAAACGCGCGGCGCCGCCGCGCGCCGACGACACTTTACGCCGCCTTCATGCGGCACGCAGCGCCCACTCGACATGCTCGCGCACGATCGGCGACGGATCGTCGGCCCGTGCGCGCAACGCGGCGACGATCGCGTCGCGCGCATCGGGCGCGAGCCGGTCGGCCGGCGCGCGCAACGCATTGCCGAGCCCGACCGCGAGATTGCGCAGCCAGCTTTCATGGCCGATGCGCCGGATCGCGCTGCCCTGCATCCGCGTATCGAACGTGTCGGCGTCCCAGCCGAACAACTCGACGAGCGTCGCGCGGTCGAGCCCGTGCCGCACGTCAAAATCGGCGACGGGCGCGGCCTGCGCGAACTTGTTCCACGGACACACGAGCTGGCAGTCGTCGCAGCCGTACACGCGGTTGCCGATCATCGGCCGCAGCGGCTCCGGAATGCTGCCTTTCAGTTCGATCGTCAGGTACGAGATGCAGCGGCGCGCGTCGACGCGATACGGCTCGACGATCGCGCCGGTCGGGCATGCGCCGATGCAGCGCGTGCAGCTGCCGCAGTGCGCGCCGGGCGTCTCGGGCGCGACGTCGGGCGCCGTTTGCGCGTCGGTCGGCAGCGGAACGTCGACGTAGATCTCGCCGAGGAAGAACAGCGAACCCGCGTCGCGCTGCAGCAGCAGCGTGTGCTTGCCGCGCCAGCCGACGCCGGCCTTCTGCGCGAGCTCGACCTCGAGCACCGGCGCCGAATCGGTGAACACGCGGTAGCCGAATGCGCCGATCTCGCGCTCGATGCGCTCCGCGAGCGTCTGCAGCCGGTTGCGCAGCACCTTGTGATAGTCGCGGCCGCGTGCGTAGATCGACACGACGGCCGCCTGCGGATCGTCGAGGCGCGCGCGCTCGCGCGCGCGCCAGTCGTGCGGCGCGAGCGCGCCGGATGACGCATCGGGCGCGCCAGCGGCGAGCGTTTCGGCCGGCAGATAGGCGAGCCGCGCGGAGATCACGCGTCGCGTACCGGCCACAAGTTCGGCCGGCCGCGCGCGTTTCATCCCGTGTTTCGCCATATAATCCATTTCGCCGTGGTACCCGGCTTCCAGCCAGGCGGCGAGGCCTGCTTCGGCATCCGAGAGATCGGTATCGCTGATGCCGATCGCCCCGAAACCCAATTCGCGCCCCCACGCCCTGATGCGAGCGGCGAGCGCGGTCAACGTCGCATCATCGAGCGCGCACGGCGCCGCGCCTTCGGCACGAGTCGAAGGCCTGTCGGATGCGGCGAGTTCCGGTAATCGGTTCATCGCACTATTTTACGAGAATGCCAGCCACGTCCCATACGCCTCATGCCGACACGCTGCCCGCCCCGCTCGCGGAGCGCGTGATCGCACTCGCCGACGAAGCGGCGACCGAGGCCTTCGGCACCCGCTTCGCGCACGCGCTCGACGCGGCACGCAGCGAACTCGCCCACGCGCACGCGTTCGACGGGCTGCAGATCCAGTTGATCGGCGACCTCGGCGCGGGCAAGACGACCCTCGTGCGCGCGATCCTGCGCGGCCTCGGCCACCCGGGACGCGTACGCAGCCCGACCTACACGCTCGTCGAACCCTATGCGTTCGCACGCGACGACGGGGAACTTGAGGTCTATCACTTCGATCTGTATCGATTCAACGATCCGGCCGAGTGGTCCGACGCAGGCTTTCGCGAATATTTCAATTCCAGCGCGATCTGTCTCGTCGAATGGCCGCAACAGGCGGGCACCCTGCTCGGCGTGCCCGATCTGGTTTTCTCGCTCGACGTGGATGGCGACGGCCGCGCCCTCACCGTCCGGGCGTACAGCGCTTCAGGAAAGGCATGTCTCGAAAGATGTTGATCAAACCGTTCCGCTCGATCGAATCGGCGGCCACCGCGACGCACAACTGGCGGCGCCGCCAGATCCTGTGCGCGGGCGCGTCGACGCTGGTGCTCGGTCTCGTCGCACCGCGGCTCGCGCACGCGTCGTCGGTGCTCGGCGTGCGCGTGTGGCCGGCGCGCGATTACACGCGCGTCACGATCGAATCCGACCAGCCGCTGCAGAATAGCCAACAGCTGTTGCAGGGGCCCGACCGGCTCGTCGTCGACCTGAACGGGCTCGATCTCGACCAGGCGCTGCGTGACCTCGTGTCGAAGATCGCGCCGAACGATCCGCAGATCCAGTCGGTGCGCGTCGGCCAGTACCAGCCGCACGTCGTGCGGATGGTGTTCGACCTGAAAGGCTCGGTGAAACCGCAGGTGTTCACGCTGCCGCCGGTGGGCACCTACAAGTACCGGCTCGTGTTCGACCTGTATCCGGCCGTCGCGCCCGATCCGCTGACCGACCTGATCGCGCAGACCGAACGCAAGGAACAGGCGCTCAACGACTCCGCGCGCGCGCAGCAGATGCAGCCGCCGACCGCGCTCGCGGGCCCGGCCACACCGCCGCCCGGCACGGGCGACAACAGCGACGCGTTCTTCCAGCGCTTCGCGCAGAATACGCCGGCCACGCCGCGCACGCCACCGGCCGCCACGACGCCTTCCACGCCCGCGAAGCCGGCCGTCAAGCCGCCGCCCGTCATCGCGCGCCGCGACGACAGCGAGGACGACGGCGACACCTACAAGTTCACCGCGCCGAAATCCGGCAAGGGCGGCACCGTGCGCCTGCTGACGGTCGCGATCGATCCGGGCCACGGCGGCGAGGATCCGGGCGCGATCGGCGGCGGCGGCACGTACGAGAAGCACATCGCGCTCGACATCGCGAAGAAACTGCGCGCGAAGATCGACGGCGCGCCGAACATGCGCGCGATGATGACGCGCGACGCCGACTTCTTCGTGCCGCTGAACGTGCGCGTGCAGAAGGCACGCCGCGTCGGCGCGGATCTCTTCGTGTCGATCCACGCGGATGCGTTCACGACGCCGTCCGCGCGCGGCTCGTCGGTATTCGCGCTGTCCGACCACGGTGCGTCGAGCGCCGCCGCGCGCTGGCTCGCGAACAAGGAGAACTCGTCCGACCTGATCGGCGGCATCAACATCAAGACGCAGGACGCAGCCGTGAGCCGCGCGCTGTTCGACATGTCGACGACCGCGCAGATTCGCGATTCGCTGCGCTACGGCAACTACGTGCTGAAAGAAGTCGGCGGCATCAACAAGCTGCACAAGGGCTCGGTCGAGCAGGCCGGATTCGCGGTGCTGAAGGCGCCCGACATTCCGTCGATCCTCGTCGAGACCGCGTTCATCAGCAACCCGGACGAAGAGCGCAGGCTCAACGACGACAGCTATCGCGACGAGATGGCCGACGCGATCTTCCGCGGCATCAAGCGTTACTTTGCCGCGAATCCGCCGCTCGCGAAGAGCCGGATGGCCTGAAGCACGGCCGCTCCTCCCGCGCCGCCGGCACGCGCTGCGTGCCGGCGCGTCACGACGCCGCGAAGCGGCGCATCAGCTTCCCGCCGAACACGTTCACCGCAAGCCCGCCCATCACGAGCGCGGCGCCGATCAGCTGCGCCCGTGTCAGGTGCTCGTCGAGCAGCAGCGCCGACGACGCGAGCCCGACGATCGGCACCAGCAGCGAGAACTGCGCGACCTGCGCGGCCGGATAGCGCGACATCAGCCGGCTCCACAAGCCGTAGCCGACGAGCGTCGCGATGAACGCGAGATAGACGACCGCGAAGATCGACGGGCCGTCCAGCCCGACTAGCGCGGCCTCGATCCGCTGCGGCCCCTCGAACCACAGCGACAGCAGGAAGAACGGCACGGGCGGCACGAGGCTCGCCCACACGACGAGCGACACGAGGTTCGCACGGCCGACCTTCTTCGTGACGATGTTGCCGAACGCCCACATCGCGGCCGAGCAGATGGTCAGCAGGAAGCCTGCGAGCGTCATCGCGCCGCCGCCCTGCACCGCGATCACGACGAGCCCGGCTGCGGCGATCGCAAGCCCGATCAGGTTCTGCACGCGCAGCCGCTCGCCGAGGAACAGCATCGCGAACACCAGCGTGAAGAACGCCTGCGACTGCAGCACGAGCGACGCGAGGCCGGCCGGCATGCCGACGTACATGCCGGTGAACAGGAATACGAACTGGCCGAGCTGGATCGTCGCGCCGTACAGGATCAGCATGCGCCACGGAATCTGCGGCCGGCGTACGAAGAACACCGCGGGCACCGCCGCGAGCGTGAAGCGCAGCGCGCCGAGCAGCATCGGCGGCATCCCGTGCAGGCCGACCTTGATCACGACGAAGTTCACGCCCCACGCCAGGATCACGACCAGCGCGAGCAGCAAGTCCTTCGGGGCCATCATCGGCGTCTCCTCGATTTCGACGGGTCGTTCTGAAGCCGGTCAGTCTACCGGGTTTCGCCGCATGGCCCGATACCCGCACGGCGCGCATGGAATCGGCAACGTGCGGTGACTGAGCGGCAACTGAGCGGCAACTGAGCGGCAGCGGAAAACCGCAAAACCACATCGCGCGTGCCCGCCCCTGCACCGACACCGCCGGACTGCGCGCGCGTCACGGCCGTTGCGCGCTTCGCCGCGGCGACGCCAGTACAATGACCGGCATTCCAGCCGTTCCGCACGAGGCCCGTCATGACTGATCCGATCAAAGCCTTGCTGAAGCCGCACATCCGCGACATCGGCAACCTGCAGGTACGCCGCACGCTGCCCGCGCTCGCCGCGCGCCTCGTCGGACCGTTCATCTTCTTCGATCACATGGGGCCCGCGGCGCTGCCGGCCGGCACCGGGCTCGACGTGCGTCCGCACCCGCACATCGGGCTTGCCACCGTGACCTACCTGTTCGACGGCGCGATCCTGCACCGCGACAGCCTCGGCTCGCTGCAGGAGATCGTACCGGGCGACGTGAACTGGATGACGGCCGGCCGCGGCATCGTCCATTCGGAGCGCACGCCCGACGCGCAGCGCGCGAGCGGCCATACGGTGCACGGGATCCAGACCTGGGTCGCGCTGCCCGTCGCCCACGAGACCACCGAGCCGTCGTTCGAGCACCATGCGGCCGACACGCTGCCCAAGCGCAACGAAGACGGCGTGTCGCTGACGGTGATCGCCGGCGACGCGTTCGGCCTGCGCTCGCCCGTCACGACGTTCTCGCGCACGCTGTACGTCGCCGCCGAATTCGCGGCCGGCGGCCGCCTCGAACTCGACGCGTCGCACGCGGAACGCGCGGTCTACGTGGTCGACGGCGACCTGACGATCGACGGCACGCCGGTGCCGGCCGAGCAGATGGCCGTGCTCGCGCCGGGTGCAACCGTCACGCTCGCGAGCGTCAACGGCGCACGCGCGATGCTGCTGGGCGGCGACAAGATCGACGGCGAACGCTTCATCGAATGGAATTTCGTTGCCAGCAGCCGCGACGCGATCGAGCGCGCGAAAGTGGCCTGGACGAACCAGGAAATGGGCAAGGTGCCCGGCGAAACCGAGTGGATTCCGCTGCCCGAATCGAAGCCGCGTTGAAAAAAGGGCGCGCCGCCCCCATCCTGACGACATTCGAACGGAAGAGAACGACATGGACACCACGCTTGCCACTTTCGAGAAAGACGTCATCGAGGCGTCGCTGGACACGCCCGTGCTGGTCGACTTCTGGGCGCCGTGGTGCGGCCCCTGCAAGACGCTCGGTCCGCTGCTCGAAAAGCTCGAAGCCGACTACGAAGGCCGCTGGAAGCTCGTGAAGGTGAACGTCGACGAGAACCAGGAGCTCGCCGCGCACTTCCAGACGCGCAGCATCCCGCACGTGATCGCGTTTGCCGACGGGCGCCCGGTCGACCAGTTCGTCGGCGTGCTGCCGGAGGGCCAGTTACGCGCATTCCTCGACCGGCTGCTGCCGGCGCCCGACGAAGCCGAACGCCGCGCCGCGCAATACGCGATCGCCGAGTCGCGCTACGACGATGCGCTCACCCACCTCGAAGCGGCGCTTGCGCTGAACCCCGGCTACGACGACGCACGGCTCGACCTGATCGAGCTGCTGCTCGCGAGCAACCAGGTGGAGGCCGCGCGCGCCGAGGCCGAGCGCCTGTCGCCGACCGTACAGGGTGCCGATCCGCGCTACCAGGCGATCAAGACCCGTTTCGATGCGCTCGACGCGACGGCCGACCTGCCGCCGACCGACGCGCTCGAAGCGCGCATCGCGGCGAACCCCGCCGATCTCGACGCACGCTTCGACCTCGCGCAGAGCCTGATCGCGCGACGCGCGTACGAAGGCGCGCTCGAGCAATTGCTGGAAATCGTGTTGCGCGATCGCGCGTATGGCGACGATCTCGGCCGCCGCACGATGATTTCGGTGTTCGAGCTGGCGGGCGATCGCCCCGAGCTCGTCGCCGCATGGCGGCGCAAGCTGAGCATGGCGCTCAACTGACGAACGACCGGCCGGGCCGCCATGGCCCGGCTGCATCGTCGTCGCGCGCGGCTGGCCTGCCGCGCCGCAGCATGCCGTCGCGCGCCGATCGATTTGCGGATCAGCCCGCGGCCCGCGCCGCGATCGCCCGCAGCGCATACGCGGCGGCCGCGAAACCGAAGCTCGCGGTCACGCACACGCTCGAACCGAACCCCGCGCAATTGAGCCCCGCGACATGCGCGGCAGCAGACGGCTCCGCGCCGTCCTCGATGTCGCAAGCGGCCGCTTCCGGATAGATCAGCGGCTCGTCCGAATACACGGCGCTGATCTTGAAGCGCGCCTTCGGCCCGCGCGGAAAGCCGTGCTGCTTGCGCAGCTGCGCGCGCACCTTCGACAGCAGCGGATCCTGGATCGTCAGCGCGAGATCGTCGATGCGGATGCGCGTCGGGTCGAGCTGCCCGCCGGCACCGCCGACCGTGACGAGCGGCTGCCCTTTCGCAACGCACCACGCGATCAGCGCAACCTTCGTGCGCACGCTGTCGATTGCGTCGATCACGTAGTCGAAGCCGCCGCCGAGCAACGTGTCGAAGTTCTCGGGTTCCGCGAAGTCCTCGATCCGGTTCACGCGGCACGCGGGATCGATCAGCGCGATCCGCTCGGCCATCGCGTCGACCTTCGGCTTGCCGTAATTGCCGTCGAGCGCGTGGATCTGCCGGTTCGTATTGCTTTCGGCGACGTTGTCGAGATCGATCAGTGTCAGCGAGCCGATCGCGCTGCGCGCGAGCGCCTCGGCCGTCCACGATCCGACGCCGCCGATGCCGATCACGGCGACGTGCGCACCCTCGAACGCGGCGAGCGCAGGGGCGCCGTACAGCCGCGCGATGCCGCCGAAGCGGCGTTCGCGATCCACGTCAAGCTGGATTGTCGGGGTCGGGGTAAGATCAGAGGAACTGGGCGGGGCAGTGTCGGCAGCGGACATGGCAGCAAGGAAAACGTAAGTCGAGCAGCCCTCTATTTTGCCTGAACTCCCCGCCCGCACGCGCCACTGTGCACGCACGATTCTCGCGCGTTCGCTATACTGGCCCCAGATTGAAGCGTTTGCATAACATGACGACTCTCGCCGATCTCCGCATCAATTATTCGCGTGCTTCGCTCGACGAAGCCGATGCCGCCCCCGACCCCTTCGCCCAGTTCGATCGCTGGTTCAAGGAGGCGCTCGCCGCCAAGCTCCCCGAGCCGAACACGATGACGCTCGCCACCGTCGGCGATAACGGCCGGCCGTCGGCCCGAATTGTGCTCATCAAGGGCGTCGACGAACGCGGGTTCGTCTTCTTTACCAATTACGAAAGCCGCAAGGGGCGCGACCTCGCCGCCCATCCGCACGCGGCGCTGCTGTTCTACTGGATCGAGCTCGAGCGCCAGGTGCGCATCGAAGGCCGGATCGAGAAAACCAGTGCCGATGAAAGCGACCGCTATTTCGCGTCGCGCCCGCTCGGCTCGCGCATCGGTGCGTGGGCGTCCGAGCAGAGCGCGGTGATCGATAGCCGCGCGACGCTCGAAGCGCGCGAGAAGGATGTGGCCGCTCGCTACGGCGAGAACCCGCCGCGTCCACCGCACTGGGGCGGTTACCGCGTCGTGCCCGACGCGATCGAGTTCTGGCAAGGCCGCCCGTCGCGGCTGCACGACCGCCTGCTCTATACGCGCGACGCCGCGGCGGCGTCTGGCTGGACGATCTCGCGCCTGTCGCCGTAAGCCGAACTGCGGCCGCGGTGCCGGCGCATGCCGGTCGTGTCTCGTGTTGCATTCGGGCTCCCGCCTCGCGAGGGGCGGGCGCCGGTCAAGATACTTGGCTGTATTCGATTCAACGAACAAACGGAGATTCCAAATGTTCTGGGAAAAGAAGCTGGCACAGTGGGCGGACGAAGTACGGGCGAAGGCGAACATACCGGCGCGCCTCGTGCTGTGGAACGGCGATCAACTCGATTTCGGCACCTTCAGCGCGCCACAGGTCACGCTGAAGGTCAACAGCGCGTCCGCGTTGCCGCTCCTGCTCGAACCGAGCCTCGACAATCTCGGCGAGGCGTACGTGAAGGGCAAGATCGACATCGAAGGCCGGCTGTCGGACATCATCAACATCAGCTACTCGCTCGCGCGCAGCACGGTCACCAGCGCAAGCAAGCTCGCGCGCGTGAAGCGCTACTTCAATCACACGAAGAACACCGACAAGAAGGCGATCCAGTATCACTACGACGTCTCGAACGAGTTCTACCAGCTGTGGCTCGACGAGAACATGGTGTATTCGTGCGCGTACTTCGAGAACGGCGACGAGGATCTCGCGACCGCGCAGATCAAGAAGATCGACCACATCCTGACCAAGATCCGGCTCGAGCCCGGCCAGCGGCTGCTCGACATCGGCTGCGGCTGGGGCGCGCTCGTGCTGCGCGCCGCGCAGAAGTTCGGCGCGACGTGCCTGGGCGTGACGCTGTCGCAGAACCAGTTCGATCTCGCGACCGCGCGCGTGAAGGCCGCCGGGCTCGAGGACAAGATCGAGATCCGCCTGCAGGACTACCGCGAGATCGAGGGCCAGTTCGACCGCATCACGAGCGTCGGGATGTTCGAGCACGTCGGCCGCAAGAACCTGCCGCTCTATTTCTCGCGCTTGCACGACCTGCTGACCGACGAAGGCATCGCGATGAACCACGGGATCACGTCGACCGACGCGGAAAGCGGCGAGACGGCCCTCGGCGGCGGCGAATTCATCGACCGCTACGTGTTCCCGGACGGCGAGCTGCCGCACATCAGCCTCGCGCTCGAAGCGGCGCAGCGCGGCGGGCTCGAGGCGATTGACGTCGAAAGCCTGCGGCGGCACTATGCGCGCACGCTCGAGATCTGGACCGAGAACTTCGAGGCGAAGGCGGATGAGGCGCGCTCGCTCGTCGACGACGAAAAATTTCGCATCTGGCGCGTGTACCTCGCCGGTTGCGCGTATGCGTTCGAGCACGACGACGTGTCGATCTTCCAGATCGTGTGCCGCAAGGCCGGACGCAGCGCGAAAACGCTACCGTGGTCGCGGCGCTACATGTACGAACACACGCTGCCGCGCTAGGCGGCACTTCACGCTGGGCAGGCATGGGTGACGGCAGGACGCGGCGCAACACGCCGCCGCAACGACAGCAGCGCGACGCACCGGACGGGTCGCACGCCGACGGGCAGTTCGACCTGTTCGGCGGGCCACCCGACGACGCGCGCGCGGCTGCGCCCGCGGATGACGACGACCCTGCCGGCCCCGGCGAACGCGTGACGCCGCACGAGCACGACGCGGCACGGCCGGCAAGGCCGCCTGCGCACGCCAGCCGTGCATCGCCCCGCCCTTCCTCCGACGAGGAACCGGAACCGCCTCCCGCCTCCGGCCTGCTGTGGGACGAACCGTCCCCGCCGGCCGCGCCGCCGAAGAAGGGCCAGCGCCGGCGCGGCGTGCCGCCCGCGCCGGTTTCCGCGGACGTCGCCGAAGCGGCCGCCGCCCTGCCGCCGAATGTGCGGCTCGGCACGTCGTCGTGGTATTTCCCCGGCTGGGACGGCATCGTCTACGACGGCGATTTCGCGCAGACAAAACTGTCGCGCGAGGGACTCGAGGCGTACGGCGCGCATCCGCTGCTGAAGAGCGTGAGTCTCGACCGGTCGTTCTACGGCCCGCTGTCGGTGGCCGACTACCTGCGCTACGCGCAGCAGGTGCCGGACGACTTCCGCTTCGTCGTGAAGGCGCCGGCGTCCGTCACCGACGCGGTCGTGCGCGGCCGGCGCGGCGAACCGTCGGGCCCGAACCCGACCTTTCTCGACGCGCAGCTCGCCACCCGGGAATTCGTGCAGCCGTGCCTCGAAGGGCTCGGCAGGAAGGCCGGCGTGCTGGTGTTCCAGTTTTCGCCGATGCCCGATCAACTGCTCGCCGAACCGGCCGCGCTGATCGACCGGCTGTCGGCGTTCTTCGCGGCGCTGCCGCCGCTGCCGCCGGACGCCGACGGCACGCGCTACGCGATCGAGATCCGCGACGCGAGCCTGCTCACGCCGCGCTTCATCCGCGCGCTCGCGGCGCTGGGTGTGCGCTACTGCGTCGGCCTGCATGCGCGGATGCCGGACCCGCTGCGGCAGGCCGCCGCGCTCGCGCTGCTCGACGGCGATGCGCCGGGCCCGCTGATCGTGCGCTGGAGCCTGCATGGCGGGTTCAAGTACGAACAGGCGAAAGCGAAGTACGAGCCGTTCGACAAGCTCGTCGACGAGGATCCGGCCACGCGCTCCGCGCTCGCCGAGCTGGCCGCGCGCTACGCGCTGGCCGGACAGCCGGTGATCATCACGATCAACAACAAGGCGGAAGGCTCCGCGCCGCTGTCGTGCCTCGCGCTTGCACGCGAGATCGCCGCCGCGTGCGCGCACTGGCGCAGCGAGGCGGCGTAGGGGTCGGCGGCGGTAGGGTGCCGGCGCCGCTTGCAGGCTTGCAGGCTTGCGGGCCGATTACGCGCCGCCGCGCAGCGACTTCAGCCGGTGCGAGAACTTCTGGCGGAATTTCGCGAGCTTCGGCCCGATCACGACCGAGCAGTAGCCCTGCCCCGGATTGCGTGCGTAATAGTTCTGGTGATAGTCCTCGGCCGGCCAGTAGTTGCCGTCGAGCGGCACGACCTGCGTGACGATCGGCTGCCCGAACACGTGCTCGCGCTCCAGCTCGCGGATCACGTCGAGCGCGATGTCGCGCTGCTCGTCCGAATGCGTGAACACGACCGAACGGTACTGCGTGCCGACGTCGTTTCCTTGCCGGTTCAGCTGGGTCGGATCGTGCGTCGCGAAGAAGATCTCGAGGATCTCGCGATAACCGATGCGCGCCGGATCGAACGTCACGTTCACGACCTCCGCGTGACCGGTGTCGCCGTCGCACACATCGCGATAGCCGGGATTGCGCGTATGGCCGCCCGCATAGCCCGACTGGACGGCCGTCACGCCGTCGACGTCGAGAAACACGGCCTCCGTGCACCAGAAGCACCCGCCGCCCACGGTCGCGGTTTCAAGCATCTCGTTCACCATGAAATCATTACCTCGTTGATGACGGCGGCCCGCACGCAGGCACGCGCCGGCGCCGCCGGTCCGTATCGCCGCCGCGCCGGTTGCCCGGCGCGAAGCGGCACGCGTTCAAGTATCTCACTCGCGCACGAATCCGGCAGAAACGCACGCGCGCCGCGCACCACCGGCTGCCCGTTTCTCGACTACACTTAGGCACGCTTCGCCGCGACGGCACACCGTCCGGCTGCACGCAGCGTCCGATGCATGCCCGCCCTGATGCCAACATCATCTGCCGGAACATCGATATGCATGCCTTCGCAGATACCGTCCGCCTTGCGGGCCCGACGACCGGCGCCCCGCGCGCCATCGCTTCCACCGCACCATTGCGTCGCGATGTGTCCGTTGCGCCGCATGCGCGGCGATCCGCTGCACCACGCTTCCCCGCTGTCCCGACCTGATGCACTGCACCGCGCGTCCTCCAACGCAGGCGGCCGCCGGCGCATTCGCATCTCGCAACCGTTCGACCCGCACGCCCGCAGCAAACGGCCATGCGTCCGTGATCCGATACAACCGAGAGAGGCACTACGATGAGCATGCGGCCTGACCCGACATTTCACGCTTCGCCGGAACTCGCGATGCAGGCGCCGGCGGAAGAATTTGCCTATACGTTGTTGCTGAGCCCCGATTTTTCCAGACCCGACGCGCTCGCCGTGATCGACGTGAAGCCCGGCTCGGCGACCTACGGCAAGATCGTGCACACGGTGACGATGCCGAACACCGGCGACGAGTTTCACCACTTCGGCTGGAATGCGTGTTCGTCGTCGCTGTCGCCGCTTACCGGCCATGCGTTTCTCGAGCGTCGCTTCCTGATCATCCCCGGCCTGCGCTCGTCGCGCATCTACGTGATCGACACGAAGCCGCACCCGACGCAGGCGCGCATCCACAAGATCATCGAGCCCGACGAGATCTTCGCGAAGACCGGCTATTCGCGCCCGCATACGGTCCATTGCGGCCCCGAGGGCATCTACGTGAGCACGCTCGGCGGCGCGGGCAAGGACGGCACCGACGGTGCGCCCGGCATCTTCATCATGGACTGCGAGACCTTCGACGTGCTCGGCCGCTGGGAAATCGACCGCGGCCCGCAGGACAAGCATTACGACTTCTGGTGGAACCTGCCGCGCGACTACATGGTGTCGAGCGAATGGGCGCTGCCGCCGCAATTCGAGAACGGCATCGTGCCGGAAGACCTGCTCGCGAACCGCTATGGCCACCGGCTGCATTTCTGGGATCTGCGCGCGCGGCGCAACGTGCAGACGATCGATCTCGGCGCGCAGCACCAGATGGCGCTCGAGGTGCGGCCCGCGCACGATCCGGTGCGCGAATACGGGTTCGTCGGCGTCGTGGTCGACACGACCAACCTCGAAGGATCGATCTGGACCTGGTGGCGCGAGGACGGCCAGTTCCATGTGAAGAAGACCGCGACGATCCCGCCCGAGCCGGCCGCGGCCGACGAATTGCCGCCGCTGCTGAAAGGGTTCGGCGCGGTGCCGCCGCTCGTGACCGACATCGACCTGTCGCTCGACGACCGTTTCCTGTACGTGTCGTGCTGGGGCACGGGCGAGATGCGCCAGTACGACGTGTCGGATCCGCATCACCCGGTGCTCGCGGGGTCGGTACGCATCGGCGGGATCGTGCACCGCGCGCCGCACACGAACGGCCGCGCATTCGCGGGCGGCCCGCAGATGGTCGAGATCAGCCGCGACGGCCGGCGCGTGTACTGGACCAACTCGCTCTACTCGACGTGGGACGACCAGTTCTATCCGGACGGCGTGCCAGCCGCACAGGTGCTCGCGCATGCGGGGCCGGACGGCGGGCTGACGCTCGCCGACGACTACTGGGTCGACTTCCCCGACGGCTATCGCGCGCACCAGATCCGGCTCGAAGGCGGCGACTGCTCGACCGACTCGTTCTGCTATCCGTCGGTCAAGCGTTGAGCACCGGCCTCTCCGCGCCGCTCGCGCTGTGGGCGGCCGTGCTCGCGAGCGGCGTCTATCACGGGCTCAATCCGGCGATGGGCTGGCCGCTCGCGGTGTCGAACGCGCTGATGACGCGCCGCATCGGCGCGCTCGTCGCGGCGCTCGGCTATCTCGCGCTCGGTCATGCGCTCGCGGTATTCATGGTGATGCTGCCGTTCGGGCTGCTCGCCGCGTTGCTCGCGTGGCAGTCGGCGATCCGGATCGGCGCGAGCGCGCTCGTGATCGGCTTCGGCGCCGTGCTGCTGATCCGGCGGCGCCATCCGCGTGCGCTCGCGCGGATTCCGCCCGCGCGGCTCGGGCTGTGGTCGTTCGCGGTCGCACTCGCGCACGGCGCGGGCCTGATGCTGGTGCCGATCTATCTCGGGCTCTGCGGGCTCGACCGGGACGCCGGCCATCGCGCGGCGGCCACGCTCGTCGACGCGCATCTCGGGATGGCGCTCGTCGTCGCGGCCGTGCACGCCGCCGCGATGATCGGCGCGGGCGGCGTGCTCGCGTGGCTCGTGTACCGCTATCTCGGGCTGAAGTTCGTTGCGCGGAGCTGGTTCAACCTCGACGCGGTGTGGGCGTCGAGCCTGATCCTGACGGGCGCGCTGTCGCTCGGGCTGGCGGCGGCGCGGTAGCGTCCGGCGTGCGGCGCCCGGCACGGCCGCGGATGGCGCATGGCAAAACGCGACGGAACGGCCGTTCCGCGGCGATTGCAGCGCCGCACGGCAGTGTTCGCTACCGCACGCTCACCCCGCAATGCGCCGTCCGCACGGGCCCGGCGGTCGCGATTCCGCTAAAATCGGGCCATGCGCACCACTTCCCAACCGACCGCCCCGGCCTTGCCGCCTTTCGTCCGCCGCGCCCGTTGCATCCGCCGCGCGCCGCGCCCGTCCGTTTCGTTCCGGATGGCCGCCCGATGAACCACGCCACCCCGCCGGATTTCGATGCGGCCGCATTCCGCCAGGCGCTCGGCCAGTTCGCGACGGGCGTGACCGTCATCACGACGCAAGCGCCGTCCGGGCAACTGATCGGCATCACCGCGAGCTCGTTCAACTCGGTGTCGCTCGATCCGCCGCTCGTGCTGTGGAGCCTCGCGCACAAATCGGCGTCGACACCTGTGTTCCGCAGCAACAGCCATTACGTGGTGAACGTGCTCGCGGCATCGCAGCTCGACCTGTGCAAGCGCTTCTCGACCTACAAGGGCGACCGCTTCGAGGGAATCGCGCATGCGGCCGGCAACTCGGGCATGCCGGTGCTCGACGGTGCGCTCGCATGGTTCGAATGTCACAACCGCAGCCGCTACGACGAAGGCGACCACGTGATCTTCGTCGGCGAAGTGGAACGCTGCGGCGTGCGCGCCGTGTCGGACGCCGCGCCGCCGCTCGTGTTCCACGGCGGCGGCTTCCACGGCCTCACACCGCTTTGATCGCCCCGGTGCGCGCCAGCCCGACCGGCGCGCCCGCTTCGTCCTTCAGCGTCTGCAGCACGATGTTCGAACGGATGTCCATCACGCCCGGCGCCTTGTAGAGCCGGTTCAGCACGAAATCCGAATAGTGCTTGAGGTTGTGCGCGAGCACGCGCAGCAGATAGTGGCTCTCGCCCGTCACGACGAACGCGCCGACCACCTCCGGCCATTCGCGCAGCGCTTCCGCGAAGCGCTCGTGCCATTGATTCTCTTCGTTGCGCATCGACACCTGCACGAACGCCTCGAGCTCGAAGCCGAGCTTCTCGCGGCTCAGGCACGCGCGATAGTGCTCGATTACGCCCTGCTCCTCGAGCAGGCGCATCCGGCGCAGGCAGGCCGACGGCGAAAGCGAGATGCGTTCGGCCAGGTCGAGATTGCTGATTCTGCCCTCCTCCTGCAGTACCGCCAGAATCCGGCAGTCGGTGGCATCGAGCGTGATCGCGTGCATTTTTGATCCCCGTTTTCCGTCTGATTCGAATTATCTGCCAATCCAGCGGATTGTCCATGTTTATTTCGCAAGCACTTTCTGCGAGCGTCCACCTATCATTCGAAGCATCGATTCACCGATTCGACATGCCATGGACACACTCTGGGACATCTCGCCGCCCGTCAGCCCCGCCACCCCCGTGTGGCCGGGCGATACGCCGGTTTCCGTCGAACGCGTGTGGCGGATGGAGGCCGGCTCGCCGGTCAACGTCGCGCGCCTGACGCTGTCGCCGCACACGGGCGCGCACTGCGACGCGCCGCTGCACTACGACGCCGACGGCGCGCCGATCGGCGCGGTGCCGCTCGACACCTATCTCGGCCCGTGCCGCGTGATCCACTGCATCGGCGCGTCGCCGCTCGTGCACCCGGCCGACATCGAGGCCGCGCTCGACGGCGTGCCGCCGCGCGTGCTGCTGCGCACCTATGCGCGCGCCAGCATCGAGCAATGGGACAGCGGCTTCTGCGCGGTCGCGCCCGAGACCGTCGAGCTGCTCGCCGAGCACGGCGTGAAGCTGATCGGCATCGACACGCCGTCGCTCGATCCGCAGGAATCGAAGACCATCGACGCGCATCACCGCGTGCGCGCCCACCGGATGGCGATCCTCGAAGGGATCGTGCTCGACGACGTGCCGCCCGGCGACTACGAGCTGATCGCGCTGCCGCTGAAGCTCGCAACGCTCGACGCGAGCCCCGTGCGTGCGGTGCTGCGCGCGCTGCCCGGCCACTCATCCTGATTACCCGAACCACTTACCCGACAGACATCATGATCAAGACCCGTGAAGACGCGCTCGCCCTCGATCGCGACGACTCGCTCGCCGCACTGCGCGACCAGTTCGCGCTGCCCGACGGCGTGATCTACCTCGACGGCAACTCGCTCGGCGCGCAGCCGCGCGCATCGGCCGCACGCGCGCAACAGGTGATCGGCGCCGAATGGGGCGAAGGCCTGATCCGCAGCTGGAACACCGCCGGCTGGTTCGCGCTGCCGCGCCGCCTCGGCGACAAGCTCGCGACGTTGATCGGCGGCGCACCCGGCGAGACCGTCGTGACCGACACCATCTCGATCAACCTGTTCAAGCTGCTGTCGGCGATGGTGCGCCACCAGGCCGAGCGCGCGCCGGAGCGCCGCGTGATCGTGTCGGAGCGCTCGAACTTCCCGACCGACCTGTACATCGCGCAAGGACTGATCGAACAGCTCGGCGGCGGCTACGAGCTGCGCCTGATCGACGATCCGGCGGACCTGCCCGGCGCGCTCGGCGCGGACACGGCCGTCGCGATGATCACGCACGTGAACTACCGTACCGGCTACATGCACGACATGCCGGCCGTCACGCAGCTCGTGCACGACGCAGGCGCGCTGATGCTGTGGGATCTCGCTCACTCGGCCGGCGCGGTGCCGGTCGACCTGAACGCCGCGCATGCGGACGGCGCGGTCGGCTGCACGTACAAGTACCTGAACGGCGGCCCCGGTTCGCCAGCGTTCGTGTGGGTGCCGCGACGCCATCACGCACATTTCTCGCAGCCGCTGTCGGGCTGGTGGGGCCACCGCGCACCGTTCGCGATGCAGCCGGGCTTCGCGCCCGATCCGGGCATCGCGCGCTTCCTGTGCGGCACGCAGCCGATCGTGTCGATGTCGATGGTCGAATGCGGGCTCGACGTGTTCCTGCAGACCGACATGCACGCGATCCGCCGCAAGTCGCTCGCGCTGACCGACGCGTTCATCGCGCTCGTCGAGCAACGCTGCGCGGGGTTGTCGCTGAAGCTCGTCACGCCGCGCGCGCATCACCAGCGCGGCTCGCAGGCGAGCTTCGAGCATCCGCACGGCTACGAGGTGATGCAGGCGCTGATCGCGCGCGGCGTGATCGGCGACTACCGAGAGCCGTACGTGCTGCGCTTCGGCTTCACGCCGCTCTATACGCGCTTCGTCGACGTGTGGGATGCCGTCGAGGCGCTGCGCGACATCCTCGCCACCGATGCGTGGAAGGCACCCGAGTTCGCCGAGCGCGGCGCGGTGACCTGATCGACATCGCCCGGCGCGCGCAGGCCGCGCGCCGCACCCCCGTCATTCAAATCTGGAGAGAGTCGTGAATTCTGGTCATATGCAGCTACCCGGCGACGATGCGCCGGCGGGCTGCCCGTTCTCGGGCGCACGCGCGGCCCAACCCGCTCATGAAGCGCCGCACGTGCCGGGCGATGCCGCGGGCGAAGCCGGCTGGCACAACGCGCAGCTCGATTTTTCGAAGTCGATGAGCTATGGCGACTACCTGTCGCTGAACGCGATCCTCGATGCACAGCATCCGCTGTCGCCCGATCACAACGAGATGCTGTTCATCATCCAGCATCAGACGAGCGAGCTGTGGATGAAGCTCGCCCTCTTCGAGCTGCGCGGCGCGCTCGACGCGGTGCGCGGCGACGCGCTGCCGCCCGCGTTCAAGATGCTCGCGCGCGTGTCGCGGATTCTCGAGCAACTCGTGCAGGCGTGGAACGTGCTGTCGACGATGACGCCTTCCGAGTATTCGGCAATGCGGCCGTACCTCGGCCAGTCGTCGGGCTTCCAGTCGTACCAGTACCGGCAGCTCGAATTCCTGCTCGGCAACAAGAACGTGCAGATGCTGCAGCCGCATGCGCACCGGCCCGACATCCTCGAGCAGGTGCGCGCGACGCTCGAGGCGCCGTCGTTCTACGACGAGGTCGTGCGCCTGCTCGCGCGGCGCGGCTTCCCGATCGCGCCCGAGCGGCTCGAGCGCGACTGGACGCAGCCGATGCGGCATGACGAAACGGTCGAAGCCGCGTGGCTCGAGGTCTATCGTCATCCGCAGCAGCACTGGGAGCTTTACGAGATGGCCGAGGAACTCGTCGATCTCGAGGATGCGTTCCGCCAGTGGCGCTTCCGTCACGTGACGACCGTCGAGCGCATCATCGGCTTCAAGCAGGGCACGGGCGGCACCAGCGGCGCGCCGTATCTGCGCAAGATGCTTGACGTCGTGCTGTTCCCCGAGCTGTGGCACGTGCGCACCACGCTGTAACGCGCTATTCGCCCCGAGCCTGCCCGCCGTCATGACGACGTGCGGGCCGGTTCTTCCCCTTTGCGCGGCAATGCCCGTTCGCCGTCGGCCGTCATCATGCGGATCGTGCCGGCACCGTGCGAGCGCACGGGCCCGGCCCCGACGAGATTGTCGCGATTCCGGCGCGCCGCTGGGAAGATCGCAGCCATATCGTTGCGGCACCGCACCATCCATTGCGCACGCTCAGCGCGTTCCGGCGCCGCCACGGGATCCTGCCGGTGCCGGCCGGCGAGCAGCTCGACGAACTCGTCACGCTGACACGCGATGAGCGCGAAGGATGCTCACGCCTCCCCGCCTGTCCCGACTGCCCCGACTGCTTCCGCGCAACGCACCCGGCGCCGCAGCGCACCATCGAAATGCCGTGTCGCCACCTTGACTTTCGCCCGCCCGAATACGATCATTCGCTCACATGAAGAGCAAATGATCGTATTCGACAGCGCGGATCGCGAGTGCTGAAGCCAGGCCGAGCGCGATCCGATCGCGACAGGAGACACCGGATGACCGAATCGCCCTCCGAACGCACGCCCGTGCTGCTGCACATCGGCGCAGGCTCGTTCCACCGCGCGCACCAGGCGTGGTATCTGCATCGCGTGAACGCGGCCGTGCCGGCCGGCGAACGCTGGTCGCTGACCGTCGGCAACATCCGCGACGACATGCACGCGACGATGGACGCGCTCGCCGGGCAGCACGGCGCATACACGCTCGAAACCGTCACGCCGCAAGGCGAGCGCGCGTACGAGACGATCCGTGCGATCTCGCGCGTGCTGCCGTGGTCGATCGACCTCGCTGCGCTGATCGACGCCGGTGCCGACCCGGCGTGCCGGATCGTATCGTTCACCGTCACCGAAGGCGGCTACTACCTCGACGAGCACAACCGGCTCGACCTCGCGAACACGGATCTCGCAGCCGACCTGCAGGGCGCGCGCACGACGCTGTACGGCGCGCTCGCGGCGCTGCTCGCCGAACGCGTGACGCGCGGCGCGGGCCCGCTCACGCTGCAGAGCTGCGACAACCTGCGCAACAACGGCGCGCGCTTTCGCGCGGGGATGCGCGAATTCCTCGAACGGCGCGGCGAAACGGATCTGCTCGCGTGGTTCGATGCGAACGTCGCGACACCCAGCGCGATGGTCGACCGCATCACGCCGCGCCCGACCGCCGACGTGCGCGAACGCGTGCGCGCGGCCACCGGCATCGACGACGCGTGCCCGGTGATGGGCGAATCGTTCATCCAGTGGGTGATCGAAGACCGCTTCGCGGCCGGCCGGCCGCGCTGGGAGCTGGCCGGCGCGGAACTGGTCGACGACGTGCACCCGTACGAGGAAGCGAAGATCCGCATCCTCAACGCGACGCACAGCTGCATCGCATGGGCCGGCACGCTCGCGGGCTACACGTACATCCACGAAGGCACGCACGACGCGGCGATCCGCCGCTTCGCGCACGACTACGTGACGCAGGACGTGATCCCGTGCCTCAGCCCGAGCCCGCTCGACCTCGAACGCTATCGCGACGTCGTGCTCGAACGCTTCGGCAACCCGTACGTGCTCGACACGAACCAGCGCGTCGCGGCCGACGGCTTCTCGAAGATTCCCGGCTTCATCGCGCCGACGCTCGTCGAATCGTTCGCGCGCGGCGCGGCGCCGGTCGCCACCGCCGTGTTGCCGGCGCTGTTCCTGCGTTTTCTCGAGCGCTGGGCGCGCGGCTTGCTGCCGTATGCGTACCAGGACGGCGTGATGGACGACGGCGCCGCACGGGCGATCGTCGAGGCCGACGACCCGGTCGTCGCGCTGTGCGCGAGCCGCGCGCTGTGGGGCTCGCTCGCCGGCAACGCGGCGCTGTTCGACGCGCTGCGCGCCGGGCTCGCCCGCGTCGACGCATGGCTCACGCAGCGCTGATGCGCTGCCCCGGGCCGGGCCCGGCGGCCGGCCGCTCGCAAGCTGCCGCGCATCCGGGCGAACCTGCGTTGGCATGCGCGCGTGCGTGCGGCTAAAGTAGCGGCTCCTCACTGACGGAACGGATCGCTCATGTATCTCGGCATCGACCTCGGCACCTCGGAAGTGAAGGTGCTGCTGCTGGCCCCGGACGGCACCGTGGTCGGCACCGCGGGCACGCCGTTCAACGTGTCGCGGCCGCACCCGCGCTGGGCGGAACAGCATCCGGACGACTGGTGGCAAGGCACGCTCGCCGCGCTGGCGGCGCTGCGCGAACGGCACCGCCAAGCGTTCGCGCAGGTGCGCGGAATCGGCCTGTCGGGCCAGATGCACGGCGCAGTGCTGCTCGGCCGCGACGATCGCGTGCTGCGCCCCGCGATCCTGTGGAACGACATGCGCAGCGCCGACGAATGCGCGCTGCTCACCGAGCGCGCACCCGATCTGCACGCGCTGGCCGGCAACCTCGCGATGCCCGGCTTCACCGCGCCGAAACTGCTGTGGGTCGCGAAGCACGAACCCGACGTGTTCGCCGCGACCGCGTGCGTGCTGATGCCGAAAGACTACCTGCGCTTCCGGCTCACCGGCGCGAAAGTCTCCGACCCGTCCGATGCGGCCGGCACGCTGTGGCTCGACGTCGCGCGCCGCGACTGGTCCGACGCGCTGCTCGCCGCATGCGACATGACGCACGACCAGATGCCGCGCATCGTCGAAGGCAACGCGCCGTCCGGCACGCTGCGCGCGGACGTCGCGCGCGCACTCGGGCTGTCGGAGGCCGTCGTGGTGGCGGGCGGCGGCGGCGACAACGCGACGAGCGCGCTCGGCATCGGCGCGATCCACGCGGGCGACGGCTTCGTATCGCTCGGCACGTCGGGCGTGCTGAGCGTGGTCGGCGACCGCTTCATGCCGAATCCCGCATCGGCCGTGCACGCGTTCTGTCATGCAATCCCCGATCGCTGGCAACTGATGAGCGTCGTGCTGTCGGCCGCGAGTTGCCTGCGCTGGGTCTGCAAGCTGACCGGCACCGACGAGCCGGCGCTGCTCGCCGAAATCGAGGCACTCGACGCGGACGCGCTCGCGACGGCGCCGCTGTTCCTGCCCTACCTGTCCGGCGAACGCACGCCGCACAACGATCCGTATGCGCAGGGCGTGTTCTTCGGAATGACGCATGCGACCGAGCGCGCGCATCTCGGCTATGCGGTGCTCGAAGGCGTGACGCTCGGCCTCGCCGATGGCCTCGACGCGCTGCACACGGCCGGCGTCGAAACCGACCGGCTGTCGCTGATCGGCGGCGGCGCGCGCAGCGCGTTCTGGGCGCAGCTGATCGCCGACGCGCTGAACGTGCGCACGCGCCAGCACGGCGGCGGCGAAACCGGTGCGGCGCTCGGCGCGGCGCGCCTGGGCTGGCTCGCCGTGGGCGGCGATCCGCATGCGGTGCTGACCAAGCCGCCGGTGCGCGCCGAATACGCGCCCGACGCCGCGCGCCACGCGCTGCTGCGCGAGCGCCTCGACGCGTTTCGCGCGCTGTATCGCCACGTGCGCCCGCTTTACGAACCGTCGCGCGCGCGGCTCGCGTAAGCGCCCCGCGGCGGCGTGCAGCGGCCGTCGGCCGCGCGCCCGGCATGCGTTACAGTGGATGCCGTGGCGCCACCTGACGGCCGGCCCAGATCCGAACCGAACCGCTATCGTGTCCAAGTCCTCAGAAAAACTCGATCTCGCCACGCGTGCCGCGTGGCTTTACTACGTCGCGGGCGACACGCAGAACGAAATCGCCGAGAAGCTCCAGGTGTCGCGCCCGGTCGCGCAGCGCCTCGTCGCGTTCGCGGTCGAGAAGAACCTGATCCGCGTGCGCGTCGATCACCAGCTCGCCGACTGCCTCGATCTCGGCGCGCAATTGTCGAAACGCTACGGGCTCGCGATGTGCGAAGTCGTGCCGGTCGATGCCGACGCACCCGAAGCGATCGACCGCAAGCTCGCGGTCGCCGGCGCGCAGGTGATGGAGCGCTACCTGAACGAAACGCGGCCGATGGTGATCGCGGTCAGCAGCGGCCGGACGCTGAAGGCGGCGGTCGCGCAGATCGCGCAGATCGAGCGGCCGCAGCACCGGCTCGTGTCGATGGTCGGCGCGATCGCGGCCGACGGCTCGTCGAACCGCTACGACGTCGCGCAATACATCTCCGAGAAGACGGGCAGCAAGCACTTCCTGCTGCCCGCGCCGCTGTTCGCCGACAGCGACGCCGAGCGCGCCCAATGGTGCAATCACCGTCTGTACCGGATCGTCGATGCGCTGTCGGCGCATGCCGACGTCGCGTTCGTCGGGATCGGCAACATCGGCCCGCATTGCCCGCTCTACGAGGACGGCTTCATCACCGAACAGGAGCGCGACGAGATGACCACGCTCGGCGCGGTGGCCGAGCTGCTCGGCGTGCCGATCGATGCGCAGGGCAAACGGATCGACGTGTCGACGAGCGCGCGCGTGACGAGCGTCGCGCTCGACACGCCGCCGAAGCGTCCGACGATCGCGTTCGCGGGCGGCCCGAAGAAGCGCGACGCGGTGATCGCCGCGCTGCGCGGCGGATGGCTGTCGGGGCTCGTCACCGACGAGACCTGCGCGCGCGCGGCGCTCGAAGCGAAGGCGGCCTGACGCCACCGAACGCTCGGACACGCACGGCGCGCGGCGCGAGCGTCGCCCCCCATCCTGCCGCACCCGGCAGGCGCGACGAGCGCGCGCACTGCCGGGCGCTCATACGTCACGCCGCCTTCGCGTGCGCACTCAGCCGCCGGAACGCCTGACCCTGCTCGTCGAACAAGTGGCAGTGCTCGGCCTGCGCATGCACGTGCAGCGCTTCGCCGGTGCGGTACGTGTCGAGCGGCGGAATCCGCGCGATCAGCCCGTCCGGTGCGACCGCCGACTCCGCATACAGATACGCGGCATCGCCGAGCGATTCGACGGCCATCGTCCGTGCGGCGACGCCGGTCGCCGCCGGCTCCACCAGCAGATGCTCGGGCCGCACGCCGACGGTCACGACCGCGCCGCGCTGCAGCCCCGCCGCATCGACCGCGACGCGCTGCGTCTCGCCGCTGCCGAAGCGCACCAGCACGCCGGTCGCATCGGCCGACTCGACCGTGCCTGTCAGGAAGTTCATCTTCGGCGAGCCGATGAAGCCCGCGACGAACTGGTTCGCCGGCGCGTGATACAGCGCGTTCGGCGTGCCGACCTGCTGCACCGCGCCGCCCGACAGCACGACGATCTTGTCGGCGAGCGTCATCGCCTCGACCTGGTCGTGCGTCACGTAGATCATCGTCGTCTTCAGCTCGTCGTGCAGCCGCGCGAATTCCAGCCGCATCTTCACGCGCAGCGCCGCGTCGAGGTTCGACAACGGTTCGTCGAACAGGAACACCTTCGGCTTGCGCGTGATCGCGCGGCCGATCGCGACGCGCTGCCGCTGGCCGCCCGACAGCTGCTTCGGCTTGCGGTCGAGCAGGTGGTCGATGTGCAGGATCTTCGCGGCCTGCTTCACCGCCTGGTCGATCTCGGGCTTCTTCGCGCCGGCGAGCTTCAGGCCGAACGCCATGTTGTCATACAGCGTCATGTGCGGGTACAGCGCATACGACTGGAACACCATCGCGATGCCGCGCTTCGCGCTCGGCACGTCGTTGACTTTCGCGCCGTCGATCAGCAGGTCGCCGCTCGAGATGTCCTCGAGCCCGGCGATCATCCGCATCAGCGTGGATTTGCCGCAGCCGCTCGGCCCGACGAACACGACGAATTCGCCGTCGGCGATGTCGAGGTTCACGTTGCGCAGCACTTCGGTGTCGTCGTAGCGCTTCGCGATGTTGCGCAGGAGCACGCTTGCCATGGTCTGTCTCCGTTCGTTCGTGATGCGCCGCGTTCGACGCGGCGCGCAATCGTTGCTAGTTCGGCAGCACGGCGCCCGTCGCCTGCCAGCGCGCGACGTAGCCGGGCAGCTCGTGCATGTCGTCGAATACGTGACGCGCGCCGATCCCGCGCAGCGCGTCGATCTGCGCGGCCGATGCGTGCCCGCCGCCAACGAAGCCGAGCACGGTCATGCCGGCCGCGGCGGCCGCGGTGATGCCGGTCGCGCTGTCCTCGACGACGAGGCATTGCGCGGGCACCGCGCCGAGCGCGTGGGCGGCCGCGAGATACACGTCGGGCGCGGGCTTCGGCCGCGCGACGGCATCCGCGCAGAACAGCCGGTCGCCGAAGAAGCGCGCGAGGCCGGTGCGCGCGAGCGCCGCCTCGACGTACGCGCGATAGCTGTTGCTCGCGCATGCCGTCGTCAGGCCGATCGCCGCGAGTGCCGTGTCGATGCCGTCGACCATCGGCGCGTTGACGGCCGCCGCCTCGACCGCGCGGCGGATCGCGTCGACGTCGTCGGCCGACAGCGCGCGGCCGACGGCCTCGCTCGCGCCGGCCAGCACCCGCTCGATGCGCAGCCCGAGCAGCGGCATCACGGCCGGCCGCGCGTCGACGCCCGGCCAGCGTGTGTCGAGCTCGCGCACGATCACGTCGGCGGCGACGGCCTCGCTGTCGATCAGTACCCCGTCGCAATCGCAGATCAGCACGTTCAAGCCGTGGCCCACCACCGCACCTTTGCCGGCCGCCCTCATTTGACCGCCCCGAACGTGAGCCCACGCACGAGCTGCTTCTGCGACAGCCAGCCGACGATCAGGATCGGCGCGACCGCGAGCAGCGAAGCAGCGGACAGCTTTGCCCAGAACAACCCTTCCGGACTCGAGTACGACGCGATGAACACGGTCAGCGGCGCGGCGTTCGAGCTCGATAGGTTGATGCTCCAGAACGCCTCGTTCCACGACAGGATCACGAGCAGCAGCGCGGTGGACGCGAGCCCCGGCAGCGCCATCGGCATCAGCAGGTAGACGATCTCCTGCCACGTCGACGCGCCGTCGATGCGCCCCGCTTCGAGAATGTCCTTCGGAATCTCGTTGAAGTACGTGAAGGTCATCCACACCGCGATCGGCAGGTTGATCAGCGTGTACACGATCACGAGGCCCGACACGGTATCGAGCAGCCCCGCGTTCTTCCACAGCAGGTAGATCGGCACGAGCACGCCGACCGACGGCATCATCTTGGTCGACAGCATCCACAGCAGCACCTTCTGCGTGCGGTGGTTCGGGAAGAACGCCATCGCGTAGGCGGCCGGCACCGCAAGCAGCAGCGAGATCACCGTGACGCCGGCCGAGATCAGCACCGAGTTCCACGCGAACGCGAAGTAGTTGCTGCGCGCGAACACCTCGCGGAAGCTGTCGAGCGTCGGCACGAAGAACAGCGTCGACGCATACGCCTGCTGCTCGGTCTTGAACGCGGTGATCGCCATCCAGAAGATCGGGAAGAACAGCAGCAGCGCGATCAGCCACGCCAGCGCGCCGGGCAGCGCGCGCCGCGCGAGGTCGAACGGGGCCGGCGCACGCCGGCCTTCGAAAGTCAGGTCGCTCATTTTTCGTACTCTCCCTTCAGGTTGCGCGCGAGCATCCGCACGAGGAAGAACGACACGACGTTCGCGACCACGACGGCGATGATGCCGCCAGCGGATGCGAGGCCGACGTCGAACTGCTGCAGGCCGAGCGCGTAGATCAGGTACGACAGGTTGGTCGTCGCATCGCCCGGGCCGCCGCCCGTCGTCGTGTAGATCTCCGCGAAGATCGACAGCAGGAAGATCGTCTCCATCATCACGACCACCGCGATCGCGCGCTTCAGGTGCGGCAGCGTGATGTAGAAGAACATCGCGATCGGGCCGGCGCCGTCGATGCGCGCGGCTTCCTTCTGCTCCTGGTCGAGCGACTGGATCGCGGTGAACAGGATCAGGAACGCGAACGGCAGCCACTGCCACGCGACGATCATGATCACGGCGGTGAGCGGGTAATCGGCGAACCAATCGACCGGCGTCATCCCGAACGCGCGCATCGCGTTCGCGACGAGCCCGTACACCGGATGCAGGATCATGTTCTTCCAGATCAGCGCGGCGACCGTCGGCATCACGAAGAACGGCGCGATCGCGAGCAGGCGCGCCACGCCCTGCCCGTAGAACTTGCGGTCGAACAGCACGGCCATCAGCACGCCGCCGACCACCGTGATCGCGAGCACCGCGCCGATCAGCACGAGCGTGTGCCAGATCGCGGGCAGGAACGACGGATCGGTCGCGAGGAAGCGGTAGTTGTCGAGGCCCGCGAAGCCCTTCACGTCCGGGTTCAGCAGGTTGTAGCGCGAGAACGAATACCAGATCGTCATCGCGAGCGGGATCGACATCCACAGCAGCAGCACCGCGACGGACGGCGACACGAGCCAGCTCGCGCCGCCGCGCGCGCGGCGCGGCGCGCCCGGCGGCGACGACGCGTCGCCGACCGACGACGCGTGGCTCAGGGGAAGACGCAAATGACGCATGATCGGAGTCCCTCCGGTTGAGGCGCGGGCGCGAACGGCCGGCCCGCCTTTCAGCTTCGGCAACGCGCACCGTGCGCCAGCGCACGGTGCGGGCCGCGTTATTTCTTGTAGCCGGCCTGCCGGACCGCGCGGTCGGCGGCGGCCTGCCCGGCGGCGAGCGCCTGGTCGACCGTCATCTGGCCGGCCACCGCGCCCGCGATCGCCTGGCCGACCACCGTGCCGAACGACTGGAATTCAGGAATCCCGACGTACTGCACGCCCGTGTACGGCACCTTCTTCAGCGACGGATCGTTCGGGTCGGCCGTCTCGATCGCCTTCAGCACGAAGTCCGAGAACGGCGCGGCGGCCTTGTACTCGGGGCGCTGGTAGGTCGACGTGCGCGTGCCCGGCGGCACCGACGCCCAGCCCTCGTCCTTGCCGACCATCTCGATGTACTGCTTGGAGGTCGCCCATGCGATGAACTTGCGCGCGGCGTCCTCCTGCTTCGACGTCTTCGGCACGGCCAGCGCCCACGCCCACAGCCAGTGCGAGCCCTTCGGCGTGGCGGCGACCGGCGCGGCCGCGAAACCGATCTTGTCGGCCACCTGCGACTGCTGTTTGTTATAGAGCATCCCGGCCGCGACCGTCGCGTCGATCCACATCGCGCACTTGCCCGATGCGGTCAGGGTCAGGTTCTCGTTGAAGCCGTTCGAGCTCGCTCCCGGCGGGCCGTCCTTCTTCAGCAGGTTCACGTAGAACGTGATCGCCTTCTTCCATTCCGGCGACGTCAGCTGCGCGTTCCAGTTCTCGTCGAACCAGCGCCCGCCGAACGTGTTCACGACCGTCGACACGTACGCCATGTTCTCGCCCCACCCGGCCTTGCCGCGCAGGCAGATCCCGTAGGTACCCTTCGCCTTGTCGGTGAGCTTGTCCGCGAACTCGGCGATCTGGTCGTAGGTCGGCTGGTCGGGCATCTTGAGCCCCTTCGCCGCGAACAGGTCCTTGCGATAGAACGTCATCGAGCTTTCGACGTAGAACGGCAGCGCATACAGCTGGCCGTTGTACGACAGGCTGTCGCGTGCGGTCTTCACGATGTCGTTCAGGTCGTAGTCGGCGGGCAGCCCCGTCATCGGCGCGAGCCAGCCGCGCTTGCCCCACTGCGGCGTCTCGTAGGTGCCGATCGCCATCACGTCGAACTGGCCGCTGCCGGTCGTGATGTCGGTGGTCGCGCGCTGGCGCAGCACGTTTTCCTCGAGGATCACCCAGTTCAGCTTGATGTCGGGGTTCGCCTTCTCGAACGCCGGCGACAACTTCTTCAACTCGATCATGTCCGGGTTGTTCAGCGTCGCGATCGTCAGCGTGCCGGCGGACGCCGCGCACGCGGCCGTCGCGAGCGCGGCTCCGGCGAAGCAGCGTACGGCGGCATCGAGCATCTTTCGTTGCATGGCATGTCTCCTGTGATTGTTCGAACTGTCGTCGGTGTTGCGTAATGCGTATGGCGTATTGCGTGTGTCGTGTTGCTCCGTTTCCCTCGCGGCCCGTCACGCCGGCCGCTGCATGCCGCACGCGCGCGCATAGTGCGCGATCACGTCGCGTATCCGGTGGCGCACCCATGCGCGCGGCGCCTTCGCGAGCCCGCCCGCGCGGCACGCCGCGTACACGTCCGGCAGCCACTGCGCGACGAGCGTCTCGGGCACCGGCTGCCGCGCGAGGTTGTCGAACAGCTGCTCGACCGCCGCCGCGACGGCCGGCTGCAGCCAGTAGTAGCGGATCCGGTCGCTGTAGCTGAACTGACGCGCGAGCCGCTGCTCGGTTTCGTCGCCGCGGTAGTACGGCGCCCAGTGCTCGGGCTGCGCGCGCATCGCGGCGTCGACCACATCGCGCAAGCGCGAGCGTTGTGCGACGTCGTCGATCAGCGCGTCCTCGATGAAGGTGAGCGCGAACAGCGCCTCGCGCAACGCGAAAGTCAGCGCGGGGCCGACCTTCAGCACCGCGAAATGGTCGCGCACGAGCGCGGCGAGCGCGCCTTCGGTCTGGTAGTCGGTCGAATGCGCTTCGAACACGAGGCGCGGCGTGCGCAGGATGCTCGCGCCGAGCGACGCGGCCTTCGCGCTGTCGTAGTCGAGCACGCGGCGATCGTCGAAGTCGACGCCCGGCTGCGCGACGATCGCGACCACGCGCGTCCATGCAGCGTCGAGCCCGGCCGCCGCGAATGCGCCGCGGTGCGCATCGAGCGTCGCGGCGATGCTGTCGCTACGCGTGACCGCGATCCGCGCGATCGCGTCGCCACCTCCATCGCCGGCCACTTCGCCGCCCGGCGTCGGCACCTCGGTGCCGATCACGTAGACAGGCGCGACACCAGCGTGCGCCGCCGCGTCTTCGGCCGCGCGACAGAGTTCGGCCGCACGCGCGGCGATCGTCCGGTCGTCGAGCCGCACCGGATCGTCCGCGCACGCCATACTGGCATCGAGGTGGATCTTCTCGAACCCGGCTTCGACATAGGCGGCGACCATCGCGGCCGCTTCGCGCATCGCGTCGGCCGCGCGGCGGTGCCGCCACGGGTTCGGGCCCAGGTGGTCGCCGCCGAGCACCAGCGCCGACGGCGCGAGCCCGCAGCGTTGCGCGATCGCATCGACGTCGCGCCGGAAATCGGCCGGCGTCATGCCCGTATAGCCGCCGAGATGGTTCACCTGGTTGCAGGTCGCCTCGATCAGGAGCGGCGAGCCGTCCGCGCGCGCGGCTTCGCACGCGGCCTCCAGCACGAGCCGGTGCGCGCTGCAGATCGAATAGATGCCGCGCTGCGCATCGGCGCGGTTCGCGTCGAAGATCATCCGCAACACGGTTTGCGCGTGCGCGGTGCGCGGACGCTCGGCAGTCGTCGTCAGGCCGGACATGCGACACCTCGTTCGGTCAGGAAACCATCGATCTCGGCCGCGCTGCTGTTGCCCTCCATCGGGCCGCGCCGCGTGACCGCGATCGCACCGGCCGCGTTCGCGCGGCGCAACGCGACCTCGATCGGCATGCCGGCGACGAGGCTCGCGACCAGCGTGCCGCCGAAGCAGTCGCCGGCGCCGGTCGGGTCGACCTCGTCGACCTGAAACGCCGGCGCTTCGGCACGGTTCGCACGGTCGAACGCGACGCTGCCTTGCGCGCCGCGCTTCAGCACGACGCGCTCGAGCAGCGGATGCGTCGCGAGCAGTCCAGCGATTGCGCGCTCGGCCGGCTGCGGCCCGCAGAAGAACGGCAGGTCGGCTTCGCTCGGCAGAAACAGATGGCACGCGGCGAGCATCTCGTCGAGTGCCGCCCGCATCGGGCGAAAGCTCAGCATTTCGGGACGCACGTTCGGGTCGAACGACACCTTCGCGCCGACGCGCGCCGCTTCGATCACGCCGCGCTGCACCGCCGCGATCGCCGATTCGCTGGTCAGCGACGAGCCCATCACGTGGAAATAGCGGCAGCCGTCGAACATCGCGGTATCGACGTCGGATGCGTCGACGCACGCGGCCGCGCTGGTGGACAGGCTGAAGACGAAGCTGCGCGCGCCGTCGTCGCGATACGCGACGAACGCGGTGCCGGTCGGGCGCGCGACGCGACGGATGCGCGCGACGTCGACGCCATCATGCGCGAGCCGCGCGACGATCGCGTCGCCGAACGCATCGCGGCCGACGCAGCCCGCATACGCGACGCCCGCGCCGAGCCGCGCGGCCTGGTCGGCGAAGATCGCCGGCGCGCCGCTCGGAAACGGGCCGGCGAACAAGCCCGGCGTGTCGAAACCCTGGCCGCGCTCGGCGGCGACGAATTCGGCCAGCAGTTCGCCGGCGACGACGATCTCGGCCATCAGGCGTGCCCTCCTCGTTCGACGGCAGTCGCGACGTGCGGCGCTGCCGCTGCGTCGCGGGCCGGCCGGCTGGTTGCACATGCGAGCGGCGCCATCAGCTCATCCAGTTGCCGCCGTCGACGTTCAGCGTCTGGGCGGTGATGTAGTCGGCGTCGGACGACGCGAGGAACAGCGCGGCACCCGTCAGGTCGCCCGGCACGCCCATCCGACCGAGCGGCACGGCTTCGCCGACGAGCCGCTTCTTCTCGCCGGGCGGGCGATGCTCGTAGCGCGCGAACAGCGCATCGACCTGCTCCCACATCGGCGTGTCGACCACGCCCGGCGCGATGCCGTTCACGTTGATCCGGTGCGGCGCGAGCGCGAGCGCGGCCGACTGCGTATAGCTGATCACCGCGGCCTTGGTCGCGCAGTAGTGCGAAACGAGCGCCTCGCCGCGACGCCCGGCCTGCGACGACATGTTGACGATCTTGCCGCCGCGGCCCTGCTCGACCATCCGCTGCGCGACGGCCTGCATCAGGAAGAACAGCCCTTTCACGTTGACCGCGAACAGCCGGTCGAACACGTCCCAGGATTCGTCGAGGATCGGGCGCATGTCGAACAGCGCCGCATTGTTGAACAGGATGTCGACGCCGCCGAAGCGCTCGACGGCGGTCGCGACGATCCGCTCGATGTCGTCGCGGCGCGTGACGTCCGCGGTGACGGCCACCGCGCGGCCGGGACTGGCCTCGATCAGCCGTGCGAGCGAACCGGCCGCCGGCTTCACGTCGACCAGCACGCAGCGCGCGCCTTCGTCCAGATAGCGTTGCGCGACCGCTTCGCCGATGCCGCTTGCCGCGCCCGTCAGGATCGCGACCTTGTCTTCCAGTCTCACTGGTTGTCTCCGGTTCGTTCTGCTGCTCGAAGGTCGCGAGGTGAGCGAACGCTCGCCGACCGATCAATTGCTCTGTTGTTGATCGAATGATCGGCCACGCGATTCGCGCTGTCAAGGCGACACGGCGGCTTTCGATGATGCGCTGCGGCACGGCGGCACCGCGCACGGCCCCGCGCGCCAAGCCTGATAAGGCATAGCACGCGGAGTGCAGCGCGGCTGAAACATCGATGAAGGGGACGAAGCGTGTGCGGGGAGCGGAATTCGGGCTGCACGGCGGAGGAGATACGTTATATCATCGCCATACTTCGTTTCATTGCCTGCTTCACGCCATGGCTACCTCATCACCCATCGACGCCCGGTTGTCCCGGGCCGACGCATTCGCCGCCGAGCATGGGCTCGCGTGGACGCCGCTGCGCCGCCAGGTCTACGAACGCGTGCTGGCCGCGCAGCGCCCGATCGGCGCGTACGACCTGCTCGCCGAGCTCGAACCGCAGCGCGGCCGCGTGCCGCCCACGACCGTCTATCGCGCGCTGGATTTCCTCGTCGAGCACGGCTTCATCCACCGGATCGAATCGAAGAACGCGTTCTTCGCATGCTGCGAGATCGGCGTGCCGCATGAAGGCCAGTTCCTGATCTGCGATTCGTGCGGCGAGACCGTCGAGATTCCGGGCAGCGACCTCGCGAAGCAGTTGTCCGCGAGCGAGCCTGCGCACGGGTTCGAAGTCCACCACCAGGTCGTCGAGCTGAACGGCCTGTGCGGGCACTGCAAGGGCAAGCCCGCGCAACGCTGACACCGCATCGGGCGGCGTGCAGCGCCGCCCCTTCCAACGAGGAGTTCCAT
This sequence comes from Burkholderia sp. Bp9031, assembly GCF_003857965.1. Lineage (NCBI taxonomy): Bacteria > Pseudomonadati > Pseudomonadota > Betaproteobacteria > Burkholderiales > Burkholderiaceae > Burkholderia > Burkholderia sp. Bp9031. The sequence continues at coordinate 188,115 of NZ_QTPW01000009.1, read as the reverse complement.
GCCCATTGCCCTGAAGCGCGCGCCGCGGCGCGCCCTGCCGTTTGCCCGCCTGCTGGCCGCCGCGGCTGCCGTGCTGTCGATCGCGGCGCCCGCATTCGCGCAGGCCGCGACCGTCAACGTCGTCGCCGCCGAGAATTTCTATGGCGATGTCGCGTCGCAGATCGGCGGCCGCCATGTCGCGGTCACCAGCATCCTCAGCAATCCCGACCAGGATCCGCACCTGTTCGAAGCGAGCCCAAAGACCGCGCGCGCGCTGCAGCACGCGCAGGTCGTGATCTACAACGGCGCGGACTACGATCCGTGGATGGGCAAGCTGCTCGGCGCGTCGAAGCAGGCGAAGCGCGCGACGATCGTCGTCGCCGATCTCGTCGGCAGGAAGGCCGGCGACAACCCGCACCTGTGGTACGACCCGGCGACCATGCCGGCCGCCGCGCGCGCGATCGCGGCCGAGCTCGGCCGTGCCGACCCTGCGAACAAGGCCGACTACGACGCGAACCTGCAGAAGTTCGTCGCGTCGCTGAAGCCCGTTGACGACAAGGTCGCCGCGCTGCGCGCGCAGTACAAGGGCGTGCCCGTGACGGCCACCGAGCCGGTGTTCGGCTACATGTCCGACGCGATCGGCCTCGACATGCGCAACCAGCGCTTCCAGCTCGCGACGATGAACGACACCGAAGCCAGCGCGCAGGACGTCGCCGCGTTCGAGAACGACCTGCGCAAGAAGCAGGTGCGCGTGCTGATCTACAACAGCCAGGCCGAAGCGCCGATGACCAAGCGCCTGCTGAAGGTCGCGCGCGACGGCGGCGTGCCGAGCGTGAGCGTCACCGAGACGCAGCCTGCCGGCAAGACTTTCCAGCAATGGATGGCCGGCCAGCTCGACGCGCTCGCGGCCGCGCTTTCCACCAGCAAGAAATGACCCACGCAACGACATGACCGCCACTCCTCACGCACTCGCACTCGATCGCGTCACGCTCGAACTGGGCGACCGCACGATCCTGCGCGACGTCAGCTTCTCGATCGAACCCGGCGAATTCGTCGGCGTGCTCGGGCCGAACGGCGCGGGCAAGACGACGCTGATGCGCGCGGTGCTCGGCCTCGTGCCGGTCACGGGCGGCACGCTGTCGGTCGGCGGCATGCCGGTCGTACGCGGCAACGCGTCGATCGGCTACATGCCGCAGATCCGAAGCGGCCTCGCGAATCGCCGGATGCGCGGCTACGACTTCGTCGCGATGGCCGCCGACGGCCATCGCTGGGGGCTGCCGCACACGAACGCCGCAACGCGGCGCGACGTCGACCGCGTGCTCGACCTCGTCGGCGGCCCGACGCTCGCGCGCCGGCCGCTGTCGGAACTGTCGGGCGGCGAGCGGCAGCGCCTGCTGCTCGCGCAATGCCTGCTCGGCAGCCCGAAGCTGCTGCTGCTCGACGAGCCGCTGATCAGCCTCGACCCGAACCACCAGCGCGGCGTCGTCGAACTCGTGCGCAACGTGCAGCGCGAGCTCGGCATCACCGTGCTGTTTTCCGCGCACGAACTGAATCCGCTCCTGAACGCACTCGACCGCGTGCTGTATCTCGGCAACGGCGTCGCGGCGCTCGGCACCGTCGACGAGGTGATCACGAAGCCCGTGCTGTCGCGGCTCTACGGCTCGCCGATCGACGTGATGCGCGTGAACGGCAAGATCTTCGTGATGTCGGGCGACGTCGAAATCGAAAAGCACGATCACGAACACGAGGACGACGACGGCCACTCGCACGGCGGTGGCAATGGCGGCGGCCACGGTCATCACCACCACGGACACGCTCATCCCGGGCATTCGCACGATGTTTGAATACGACTTCATGATCAACGCGTTCGCCGCGTCGGGGATCGTCGCGGTGCTCGCGGGCATCGTCGGCTACTTCCTGGTGCTGCGCGGACAAACCTTCGCCGGCCACGCGCTGTCGCACGTCGGCTTCACCGGTGCGACCGGCGCGGTGCTGCTCGGCATCTCGCCGATCTGGGGGATGGTCGGCTTCACGCTGGCGGCCGGGATCGGGATGGGCGCGCTCGGCGAACGGCTCGCGGGCCGCGACGTCGCGATCGGCGTGATCCTGTCGGGCGCGCTCGGCTTCGGGCTGCTGTTCCTGCACTTCTACACGTCGTTCGCGACGCAGGTCACGGCGCTGCTGTTCGGCAACGTGCTCGCGGTCAGCCACGACACGCTCGCGGTGCTGGCCGGCATCGGCGCGGTGAGCCTCATCGCGCTCGCGCTAATCGCGCGGCCGCTGCTGTTCGCGTCGCTGCAGCCCGAACTGGCCGAAGCCAAGGGCGTGTCGCTGCGCACGGTGTCGATGCTGTTCCTCGCGGTGTGCGCGCTCGCGGTGGCTGCGGCGACGCAGATCGTCGGCGTGCTGCTGGTGTTCACGCTGCTGGTCGGGCCGGCCGCGGCCGCACAGAACGTGTCGACGCGGCTGTCGACCGGCGTGCTGCTCGCCGCGCTGTTCGCGCTGTTCGAGGCGTGGGTCGGGATCGCGCTCGCGTATCACACCGACTGGCCGACGAGCTTCTGGATCACCGCGCTGTCGGCGCTGGTGTATGGGGCAAGTCTGTTGCGGCGTCACACATGACACATACGGCACGGTTACAGTCAGATGAGGCGAGTCGTGTACCGAGCCGCAGTAACCGCATGGGTACTTGTAGCGTCAGTGCTGCTTGCAAGGCTGTGCCTTACTCACGAGTCGTTCGCACTACCGATACCTGAGCGTGCGTGGGCTTGGCTCGTCACGCACGTTCCCGGGTTCTGGGACGGCGAGGCCGGCGACGATCTCGTGATCGTCGTGCATTTGCTGATAGCACTGGCGGTCGTGATGTCTGTGACATGGCTCGCCTTGCGCATGCTGCGAAAGGCGAAGCACCACGCCACCCGATGATGCGAAATGGCGTGGCCAGTTTGTCGCACTAACGCGCCAGCACACGCGCATGATGCGCGATGTGATCGGCGATGAACGTCGAGATGAAGTAGTAGCCGTGGTCGTAGCCCTCGTGGCGGCGCAGCGTCAGCGGTTGCCCAGCCTTCTCGCACGCGGCTTCGAACACGTCCGGATTCAGCTGGTTCGCGAGGAACTGATCGGCGAGGCCCTGGTCGACCAGGATGCCGTCCGCGAACTTCGGCGCATCCGCGCGCGCAACGAGCTCGCTCGCGTCGTGCTGCTTCCACGCGTCGCGGTCCGCGCCCAGGTAGCCCGAGAACGCCTTCTCGCCCCACGGGCAGCGCGTCGGCGCGGCGATCGGCGCGAACGCCGATACCGACCGGTACAGGTCGGGATGACGCAGCGCGAGCGTCAGCGCGCCATGCCCGCCCATCGAGTGACCGAAGATCCCGAGCCGTGCACCGTCGATCGGCAGCTCGGCCGCGACGAGTTCGCGCAGCTCGCCCGTCACGTATGACTCCATCCGATAATGCGTCGACCACGGCGCTTGCGTCGCGTCGACATAGAAGCCCGCGCCGACGCCGAAATCCCACGCGTCGCTCTCGCCCGGCACACCCGCACCGCGCGGGCTCGTATCGGGCATCACGAGCGCGAGACCGTGCTGCGCCGCATACTGCTGCGCGCCGCCCTTGATCGCGAACGTCTCCTCGGTGCATGTGAGCCCCGCGAGGTAGAACAGCGCCGGCACGCGGCCGTGCGCCGCCTGCGGCGGCAGGTACACCGAGAACTTCATCGACAGGCCGATGGCCTTCGAATCGTGGCGATAGAAGCGTTGCTCGCCACCATGGCAAGCATGAGAAGAAACGAGTTCGAGCATGGAGTTCCCTTCCGTTCAATGCAGCACGATCGGGCGAATCGATTCGCCCGACTTCATCGGGTCGCAGCCGTCGCCGAGCGTCTCGAGCGGCAGCGTGTTCGGACCAGGCGCCGGCTTTCACCTTCGCCGCGTCACCCGTATACAAGCACGTGCCGTGCGGCGTCGCATGCGGCACGGCGAAACCGTATCGTGCTCGCCATGATCGCCGATCACGCTACCCGCCGCGCGCGCGAAACAGCCGCCGGCTTGCCGGGACGCGTCATCGCTGACGCAAAACGACAAGTGCCCGAGTTTAAACGCCGGTCGTGAACCACGCATCCGTGCGCGCATACAGATCGACGAAACGCGCATGACGGGCGGCCAGCGCGCGATCGTCGCGCGGCGCGGCGACCGGTGACGCAGCCGGTGCCAGCGTGCGCAGCGCATCTTCGCGCCAGTGTCCGATCGCGACGCCCGCGAGCAGCGCGGCGCCGCGCGTCGCGGCGTTCGGGCAATCGACTGCGTCGAGCGACGCGCCGAGCGCATCCGCGAGCAACTGGCGCCAACGCGGATCGACCGAGCCGCCGCCGGCGAGACGCAGCGTCGTCACCGGATCGGCCCGGTTCGCGTCGCGGATCGCATCGAGCCCCGCGCGCAGCGCGAACGCGACACCTTCGAATGCGGCGCGCATCATCGCGCCGCGCGTGTCGCCGAGCCCGAGGCCGAGCCAGCCGCCGCGCGCATCGGGATTCATCCACGGCGAGCGCTCGCCCGTCAGGTACGGCAGAAAGCAGAGCCGCTCGGACGCCGGCTGCGCGAACGCGTCGTCGTACGCTTCCGGCCAGCCCGAATAGCCGAGCCAGCCGCGCACGGCTTCGAGCGCGATCCCGACGTTCTGCATCGCGGCCATCGTGTAATAGCCGTCGCCGGCCGCCGTGCGATAGCGATGCAGCCCGCGCCGGGCAGGCGGCAACGCATCCGCGAGCACGACGATCTGGCCGCCGCTGCCGGTGGTCAGCAGCGCATCGCCGGCCGCGACGAGCCCGCTGCCGAGCGCCGCGCACGCGGTATCGGCCGCGCCCGTCGCAAGCGGCACGCCGGCCGGCAGCCCGAGCACCGCCGCCGCCTTCGCAGCGAGCACGCCGCAGCGTGCGCCCGACGCCTGCACCGGTGCGAACCGGTCGGCAGGCAGGCCCAGCGAGTCGATCAGCGCCGTATCCCACGCGCCGTCCGGTGTTGCGAGCGCGGTCGCGCACGCATCGCTCGGATCGGCCGCGACCTCACCCCCCAGCGCGATGCGCAGCCAGTCCTTCGGCTGCACGGCACGGTGCGCGGCCCGCAGCGCCTGCGGTTCATGCGCGGCCAGCCAGCGCAACAGCGGGCCCGCCATGCCGGGCGCGACGGGATTCGGCGCATCCTGCCAACCGGCCTCGTCCGCTTCGCGCACCGCGCGCGTATCGGGCCACAGCAGCGCAGGACGCACCGGTTGCCCGGCAGCGTCGATCAGCACGACGCCGTGCATCTGGCCGGAGAAGCCGATCGCGGCGACTTGCTCGCGCTCGTCGGCCGGCAGCCGCGCAGCGGCGCGCACGAGCGCCTGCCACCAGATGTCGGGGGCGATTTCGGCCCAGCCGGGCCGCGGCGACGACAACGCATAGGGTTCGCTCGCAACCGCGCGCTCGACGCCATCGGCATCGAGCGTGACGAGTTTGACGGAGCCGGTACCGAGATCGATTCCGAGCAGGCGCATGACGGGATGGTGTATTCGAGTAGACGAATACCGATGATAGCGGGATCGCGACCCGCGCCCCGATCGATGCGGTGTTTTTGCCGCCGCGGCGGCGCGAAAACGCGGCCGTGCGCGGGCAGTATCACCCGGCTGCACCTCGCGGGCAAAAACAGCCTCTCGCGGGTTAACCCGGCGCGATTTCTCGCAGGTCGTTTTTGCCACTATGCCGCCACTGCGATACACACCATAAAGCCACCTATATTTGACACGGGGGCCCGCACTATTTTGAAGGGCTATAAAACCGGGAAACCTCACTCCAGCGGCAGTTTCCCGATGATCGTCCCCCTGTTCCAGGCCGAAACGGCATATCGAACCAGCAAAGAACGGAATAGAACCCAGCGCTCTTGTTGCGATGGTGCATTCCGCATAACTTCGTATCACCCCGAAAACAAGATCATGGAGTGAGACAGATGCAATCGAACACGGTCCATCCGTGCGATGAGGTGCTGCCGACCGGCAAGCTTGTAACGCTTGGTCTCCAGCACGTCCTCGTCATGTACGCCGGCGCCGTCGCCGTGCCGCTTATCGTCGGCGGCGCGCTGAAGCTGCCGAAAGACCAGATCGCGTTCCTGATCAGCGCCGATCTCTTTTCGTGCGGCATTGCCACGCTGATCCAGACGCTCGGCCTGTGGATCTTCGGAATCCGCTTGCCCGTCATCATGGGCTGCACGTTCGCGGCAGTCGGCCCGATGATCGCGATCGGCACCAACCCCGGCCTCGGCATTCTCGACATCTTCGGCTCGACCATCGCGGCCGGCATCATCGGCATCGTGCTCGCGCCGATGATCGGCAAGCTGTTGCGGTTCTTCCCGCCCGTCGTGGTCGGCACCGTGATCGCGGTGATCGGGCTGTCGCTGATGGAAGTCGGGATCAACTGGGCAGCCGGCGGCGTCGGCAACCCGGAATACGGCAGCCCCGTCTACCTCGGCCTGTCGCTGCTCGTGCTCACGCTGATCCTGCTGATCAACAAGTACGGCCGCGGCTTCCTCGCGAACATCTCGGTGCTGCTCGGCATCGTCGCCGGCTTCGTGATCGCGTTCGCGATCGGCCGCGTGAATACCGACGGCGTGGCGCACGCACCGTGGGTCGGCTTCGTGATGCCGTTCCACTTCGGCCTGCCGCACTTCGACCCGCTGTCGATCGCGACGATGGTCACGGTGATGTTCGTCACGTTCATCGAATCGACCGGCATGTTCCTCGCGGTCGGCGACATGGTCGATCGTCCGGTCAACCAGGAGCGCCTCGTGCGCGGCCTGCGCGTCGACGGCCTCGGCACGCTGATCGGCGGCATCTTCAATTCGTTCCCGCATACGTCGTTCTCGCAGAACGTCGGCCTGATCGGCGTGACGGGCGTGAAGAGCCGGTTCGTCTGCGCGACGGGCGGCGTGATCCTGGTGCTGCTCGGCCTGTTCCCGAAGATGGCGCAGGTCGTCGCGTCGGTGCCGCCGTTCGTGCTCGGCGGCGCGGGCATCGTGATGTTCGGGATGGTGGCGGCCAACGGCATCAAGGTGCTGTCGAAGGTCGACTTCGTGAACAACACGCACAACCTGTTCATCGTCGCCGTGAGCGTCGGCATGGGCCTCGTGCCTGTCGTGTCGCCGCACTTCTTCTCGAAGCTGCCGCCCGCGCTCGCGCCGATCCTGCACAGCGGCATCCTGCTCGCGTCGGCCACGGCCGTGATCCTGAACACCGTGTTCAACGGCGTGAAGGGCGAGAAGGACGCGCGTTGCGACATCCGCCGCGCAGGGCATGACTTCGACGGGCGCCCGGCCGACGTGCATCACTGATCGGCCTGCGCCGGACGCGCCGGAACGCGGCGCGAGACGGTCAATGGAAAACGCCACGGCTTGCCGTGGCGTTTTGCTTTGTGGCGGGCGCAGGAGCGACGTTGACGGCGATGGGATGATGTTCGTGCCGTCACGTGATGCGCCGGTGCGCTGGCGCGGCGGCCGATGGCGGGTCGCAACAACCCCACCGATCGAATGACCGGGCATCCAGGCGGGATCGCAGCGTGTGTCGTCGATCGGTTTCGTCGAGCAACCTGCGTGAACCGAAGAACGACGGTCGGCTCGAACTCGCCACATACCTCACCGCGCACCCTCGACCCACGCGACAAACCTGCCGCACAAAAAAACGCCACGGATTGTCGTCCGTGGCGTTGTCGCATCGCGGGGACCGCGGCGTCGGCGAACCGGAGCGGTCGCCCGCCCCTGCCCGCCGTCGGGCTTATCCGTTCGTCGCCGCTGCCGACGCAGGCGCCGGTGCGGCCGCCTTGTCGTAGTCGACCGTCTGGTCCGGCGCGCGCGGCGTCTCGCCCGCGTGCTGGATCCAGCCGCCGCCCAGCGCACGATACAGATCGACGAGGTTCGTCCAGCGCGCCAGACGCGCGTTGATCAGCGACTGCTGCGCGGTGTACAGATCGGTTTGCGCGGTCAGCACCGACAGGTAGCTGTCGACGCCGTTCTTGTAGCGCAGGTCCGACAGATCGAAACGACGCTGCTGCGCGTGCTCGTTGCGCTCGAGCGCGGCGATCTGCTGGTCGTACGTGCCGCGTGCGGCCAGCCCGTCGGACACTTCGCGGAACGCCGACTGGATCGCCTTCTCGTAGTTGGCGATCTCGATGCGCTTCTGCACGTTCGCGAGGTTCAGGTTCGCGATGTTCTGCCCGCCTTCGAAGATCGGCATCGTGATCTGCGGCGCGAACGACCACGCCGCCGTGCCGGCCTTGAACAGGCCGCCGAGCGTCGGGCTCGCGGTACCGAACGCGCCCGTCAGCGAGATGCGCGGGAAGAACGCCGCGCGCGCCGCACCGATGTTCGCGTTCGCGGCGAGGAGCGTCTGCTCGGCCTGCATCACGTCCGGACGGCGCGTGAGCAGGTCCGACGGCAGACCGGCCGGCACGTCGGTCAGCAGGTTCTGCGCGTCGAGCGGCATGCCCGCCGGCAGATCGTCCGGCAGCGGCTCGCCGATCAGCAGCACCAGCGCGTTCAGCGCCTGCGCGCGCGCGCGCGCCTGCGCCTGCTGGTTGGACAGCGCCTGCTCGACCACCGTCTGCGCCTGACGCAGCTCGAGCTCGGAGCCCGTGCCGTTGTCGAACTGCAGCTTCGTCAGGTCGTACGACGCCTGCGCGGTCTTCAGCGTGTTTTCCGTGACCTTCAGCAGGTCGTCGGTCGACAGCAGCGTCAGGTATTGATCCGCGACCTGCGACACGAGCGAGATCTCGGTGCCCTGCCGCGCGTACGACGTCGACAGGTATTGCGCGAGCGCCTGGTCCTTCAGGCTCTGGATCCGGCCGAACAAGTCGAGCTCCCACGACGCGGACAGGCCGACGTTGTAGGTGGTCGTGATGTTGCGGCCCGGCACCGCCGTCAGCGAATTCGGCAACCGCTGACGATTGCCGGTGCCCGTCGCATCGAGCGTCGGGAACAGCCCGGCGCGCGTGATCTGGTACTGCGCGCGCGCCGCCTCGATGTTCAGCACTGCCACGCGCAGGTCGCGGTTGTTCTTCAGCGCGATCTCGATCAGCCGCTGCAGGCGCGGATCGACGAAGAATTCGCGCCAGCCGATGGCGGTCGCCGCCTGGCCGTTCGCGCTGCGCGCGCCGGCAGCACCCGGCTGCGTCGCATAGACGCCACCGGCCGGGTACGCCTGCGCGACGGGCGCATCGGGCCGCGTGTAATGCGGCGCCAGCGTGCAGCCCGTGGCCAGGAGCGCGACCGCGATTGCAGTCAAAGCGTGTTTTTGCATCATCACTGTCCCTTGTTGCCTTCGTCACCGTTGCCCGGCGTCTCTTCGTGGTGCGAGTGCTCCTGAGCCAGGCGCAGCGCCTCGTCGACGTCTTCCTTCTCGCCGCTGAAGATCGCACGGATCTTCACGAAGAACATCGGGATCATGAAGATCGCGAGGAACGTCGCCGTGATCATCCCGCCGATCACGCCGGTACCGATCGCGTGCTGGCTGGCCGAGCCCGCGCCGTTGCTGATCGCGAGCGGCATCACGCCGAGAATGAACGCGAGCGACGTCATCAGGATCGGACGCAGCCGCAGGCGCGCCGCTTCCAGCGCGGCCTCGATCGGCCCCATCTTCTCCGTCTGCTGCAGTTCGCGCGCGAACTCGACGATCAGGATCGCGTTCTTCGCGGACAAGCCCACCGTGGTCAACAGGCCGACCTGGAAGAACACGTCGTTCTCGAGACCGCGCATCGTCGCCGCCAGCAGTGCGCCGATCACGCCGAGCGGCACCACCATGATCACCGAGAACGGGATCGACCAGCTTTCATACAGTGCCGCCAGACACAGGAACACGACCAGGATCGAGATCGCGTACAGGATCGGCGCCTGCGAGCCCGACTGGATTTCCTGGAACGACAGGCCGGTCCACGAATAGCCGATACCGACCGGCAGCTTCTTCGCGAGCCCTTCCATCGCGGTCATCGCCTGACCGGTCGACTTGCCCGGCGCGGCCTGACCCTGGATTTCCATCGCGGACACGCCGTTGTAGCGCTCGAGCTTCGGCGAACCATACGTCCAGTGACCGGTCGCGAACGAACTGAACGGCACCATCCCGCCCGACCCGTTGCGCACGTACCAGATGTTCAGGTCTTCCGGCGTCATCCGGAACGGCGCGTCCGACTGCACGTACACCTTCTTGATCCGGCCGTCGGTATCGAGGAAGTTGTTCACGTACTTCGACGCCCACGCGATCGAGAACGTCTGGTCGATCGCATCCGCCGTCACGCCGAGCGCGTTCGCCTTCTCGCGATCGATGTCGACCTTGTACTGCGGCGTATCGTTCAGCCCGTTCGGACGCACGCCCTGCAGCGTCGGCTCCTTCGCGGCCATCCCGAGCAGCTGGTTACGCGCGGCCATCAGCGCGTCGTGGCCGAGACCGGCGTTGTCCGTCAGCTCGAAGTCGAAGCCGGCGGCGGTACCGAGCTCCGGAATCGACGGCGGGTTGAACGGGATCACGATCGCGTCCTTGTAGCCCGAATAGCGGCCGAACATCCGGCCGATCAGCGCCTGGACCTTCTGGTTCGCGTGCTGACGCTGCGAGTAGTCCTTCAGCTTCACGAACACGAGACCGGAGTTCTGGCCGCGGCCGGCGAAGCTGAAGCCGTTGACCGTGAACGCCGACTCGACGATTTCCTTCTCGTCCTTCAGCAGGTAGTCGGAAATGTTCGCGAGCGTCTTCGCGGTCGTTTCCTGCGTCGAACCCGACGGCGTCTGCACGATCACGAACATCAGGCCCTGGTCTTCATCGGGCAGGAACGACTTCGGCAGGCGCACGAACAGCAGCCCGACCGCGACGATCACGACCAGATAGATGATGAGCCAGCGGCCCGAGCGCTTGATCACGTGGTGCACGCCGACGTGGTACTTGTCGCGGCTGTTGTTGAACGTGCGGTTGAACCAGCCGAAGAAGCCCTTCTTCTCTTCGTGATGGCCCTGCGGGATCGGCTTGAGGATCGTCGCGCACAGCGCGGGCGTCAGAATCAACGCGACCAGCACCGACAGCACCATCGCCGACACGATCGTCAGCGAGAACTGGCGATAGATCGCGCCGACCGAACCGCCGGAGAACGCGACCGGCACGAACACCGCCGACAGCACGAGCGCCACGCCGACGAGTGCGCCGGTGATCTGGCCCATCGCCTTGCGGGTCGCCTCCTTCGGCGACAGCCCCTCTTCCGCCATCACGCGCTCGACGTTCTCCACCACCACGATCGCATCGTCCACCAGCAGGCCGATCGCGAGCACGAGGCCGAACATCGACAGCGTATTGATCGAGAAGCCCACCAGCGACATGATCGCGAACGTGCCGAGCAGCACCACCGGCACCGCGATCGTCGGGATGATCGTCGCCCGCAGGTTCTGCAGGAACAGATACATCACGAGGAACACGAGCACGATACCTTCGAGCAGCGTCTTGACCACTTCCTCGATCGACAGCTTCACGAACGGCGTCGTGTCGTACGGATACTTCACGACGAGGCCGTGCGGGAAGAACGGTGCGAGCTCGTCGATCTTCGCGCGCACGGCCTTCGCGGTCGCGAGCGCGTTCGCGTTGGTCGCGAGCTGGATACCGAGTGCCGCGGTCGGCTGACCGTTGTACTTCGTGTCGAAGTTGTAGTTTTCGCCGCCGAGGCCGATCTGCGCGACGTCCTTCAGGCGAACCTGCGAGCCGTCCTGGTTGACCTTCAGCAGGATGTTGCCGAACTGCTCGGGCGTCTGCAGCAGCGTCGATTCGGTGATCGTCGCCTGCAGCACGGTGCCCGGCTTGGCCGGCGTGCCGCCGATCTGGCCGCCCGCGACCTGCACGTTCTGCGCGGTGATCGCGCTCGTCACGTCGACCGGCGTGAGGCCGTAGTTCGTCAGGCGGGTCGGGTCGAGCCAGATCCGCATCGCGTACTGCGAGCCGAACAGCGTGACGGTGCCGACGCCGTTCAACCGGCTGATCGGATCCTTCACGTGCGACGCCACGAAGTTCGCGAGGTCATACTTGTTCATGCTGCCGTCTTCGGAGTTGAAGGCGAGCACCAGCAGGAAGCTGCTGCTCGACTTCGTCACCGACAGGCCCAGCTGCTGCACGACCTGCGGCAGAACCGGCGTCGCGAGCGACAGCTTGTTCTGCACCTGGACCTGCGCGATGTCCGCGTTGGTGCCCGGCGCGAACGTCAGCGTGATCGTCGCGTTGCCCGAGTCGTCACTGGTCGACGACATGTACAGGAAGTGGTCGAGACCGCTCATCTGCTGCTCGATCACCTGCGTCACCGTGTCTTCCACCGTCTTCGCGGAAGCGCCCGGGTAGTTCGCGGTGATCTGGATCGATGGCGGCGCGATCGTCGGATACTGCGAGATCGGCAGCGTGAAGATCGCCGCAACCCCGGCCAGCATCAGGATGATGGCGATCACCCACGCGAAGATCGGGCGATCGATAAAAAACTTTGCCATGAAACAGGCTCCCTGTTATTGCGCGCTCGAAGCAGCGGCGGCACTCGCCGGCGCTGCGCCCGATGCGGCTGCACCCGAGACGGCTGCGCCCGAAGCAGCTGTGGCGCCCGAACCGGCGGCGGCCGGCGCGGCCGATGCGGCGGCACCCGATGCGGCATTGGCGGCCGGCAGCTGCGCCGCGACCGACTTCACGGTCGCGCCCGGACGAACCTTGTCGACGCCCTGCACGACCACGCGGTCGCCCGCCTGCAGGCCACCTTCGACGACCCAGTTCTGACCCTGCATGCCGGTCGTCTTCAGCGGACGCGGCTCGACCTTGTTGCTCGCGTTCACGACCATCGCGATCGCCTGGCCCTTCTGGTCATGCGTGACGCCGATCTGCGGCACCAGGAACGCGTTCTCGTTCACGCCTTCCTCGATCCGTGCGCGCACGAACATCCCCGGCAGCAGCACGCGGCCCGGGTTCGGGAACACCGCGCGGATCGTCACCGAGCCGGTGGTCTGGTCGACCGTCACGTCCGAGAACTGCAGCTTGCCGGCGTCCGAATAGGTCTTGCCGTCTTCGAGGATCAGCGACACCTTCGCCGCGCCCGGGCCGCTCGTCTTCAAGCGGCCGCTCTGCACGTCCTGGCGCAGCTTGAGCCCGTCGAGGCTCGACTGCGTGAGGTCGACGTAGACCGGATCGAGCTGCTGCACCGTCGACATCAGCGTTGCCTGGCTCGCCTGCACGTAGGCGCCCGGCGTCACTTGCGAAATGCCGACGCGGCCGGTGATCGGCGACACGACGTCCGTATAGCCGAGGTTGATCTGCGCGGTGTCGACCGCTGCCTTGCCGGCCGCGACATCCGCCGCGGCCTGCCCTTGAGTGGCCACCGCGTTGTCGTAGTCCTGCTTGCTGACCGCGTTCGCGGCCACCAGCACCTTGTAGCGCGCGAGCAGCGCGTTCTGCGTGGCGAGGTTCGCCTGCGCCTTCGCGAGCGTCGCCTTCGCGCTGTTCAGGGCGGCGACGTACGGCGCCGGGTCGATCTTGTAGAGGCGCTGGCCGGCCTTGACGTCGCTGCCTTCGGTGAATTCACGGCGCAGCACGATGCCGTCGACCCGTGCGCGGACCTGCGCGACCAGGAACGCGCTGGTGCGGCCCGGCAGTTCGGTGAAGACCGCTACGGATTGCGGCTGGACGGTGACGACGCCGACTTCCGGCGTTTGCGGCGGCGGTGCCGATTCTTTTTTCCCGCACGCGGCCAGGAAAACGGCGGCCGTCGCGACAGTGAGTAAGCGGTATGGAACCCGTTCGACGCGCATGGAGCGACCTCTGTGTATAACCATTGGAATGAGTGCGGCGCCCGAACGGAGCGCCACACGGATGCGCCTCGCGGCGCAGATCGAACACCTGAATTGCTGGACTACTGGATACAGCAAGTCGGCACGAGACCTCCATGCCGACGAGATGCCGCGAACTGCGGACTGGTACTTTGGCGGGAATCAGCAGAGTGGGATATTAACTGATTGCCACTTTGGCCATTCGATCGTAGGGTGGTATTGTATATACATTCACGAATGTATGTAAAAAGCCCGCTCGCCCGCCGCCGACCGTCAAGTCTTACGAATTATTACCAGTCGCAAGCATAGCGACTCCTCGCAACGGCGACGAGGGTTACAGACCCTATATTCACCTACGATCGATCCATTCAGGCCTGCACATGGTCAGACGCACCAAGGAGGAGGCACTCGAGACGCGCAACCGCATTCTCGACGCTGCCGAACACGTGTTCTTCGAGAAGGGCGTGTCGCACACGTCGCTCGCGGACATCGCCCAGCACGCCGGCGTGACGCGCGGCGCGATCTACTGGCATTTCGCGAACAAGAGCGAGCTGTTCGATGCGATGTTCGACCGCGTGTTCCTGCCGATCGACGAGCTCAAGCGCATGCCGCTCGATGCACCGGGCGGCAATCCGCTCGAGAAGATCCGCAAGATCCTGATCTGGTGCCTGCTCGGGGTGCAGCGCGACTCGCAGTTGCGGCGCGTGTTCAGCATCCTGTTCATGAAGTGCGAATACGTCGCGGACATGGAGCCGCTGCTGCAACGCAACCGCGCGGGAATGAGCGAGGCGCTGCATGCGATCGATGCCGATCTCGCGGGCGCCGTGCGGCTCAAGCTGCTGCCCGAGCGGCTCGACACGTGGCGCGCGACGCTGATGCTGCACACGCTCGTCAGCGGCTTCGTGCGCGACATGCTGATGCTGCCCGACGAGATCGATGCCGAGCAGCATGCGGAACAGCTCGTCGACGGCTGCTTCGACATGATGCGCTACAGCCCGGCGATGCTGAAAACGGGCGACTGACCGGCGCTTCCCCTCACGGCGTGATGCGCGCCTTCATCGTCATCGGTGGCCGGGCGACCCGGCCCCGCATGGGCGGCAGCGCCGCTCCGCCCGGCAGCCCCTTCTCACTCCAGTTCGCTCAGGCCGCCTTCGCGCGCTGCGCGCGGGCCCGCCGGTTCGATGCGGCCACCGAATCGCGCTTCGGCATCGCCGCGCCGCCGAGTCCCGCGATCCAGGCATCGGTCGACATCACGGCCGCGAAATTCGACTGGAACACCACCGTGTACGCGCGGTGAATCTCTTCGGCACTCGCCGCACCCGCTTCGTTCTCGTACGGCAACGCGCCCGTCGCGTCCGCCAGATACTCGACGGCGAGCCCCGCATGCGCCGCGTGATAGACCGTCGACGCATTGCAGTTGTGCGTCATGTAGCCGGCGACCGCGAGCGTGTCGATGCCGTGCGCATCGAGCCACGCGGCGAGATCGGTGCCGGCGAACGCGCTGGCCTGCGCCTTCACGATCAGGTGCGCATGGGGCCGGTCGGCGACGACCGGATGCAGCGCGACGCCGTCCGTGCCGGGCGCGAAGATCGGTGCACCAGCCGGCGCGACGTGCTGGACGACGATCACGGGCACGCCGGCCGCATGCGCGGCATCGATCGCGCGGCCGATGTTCGCGAGCGACGCGTCGACGCTCGGATACTCGATCGGCAGGTTGCCCGTCACGTATTCGTTCTGGACATCGATCACGATCAGGGCACGGCGGGCAGCGGCAGGCGATGCGGGGTTGGACATGGCAGGCTCCGGGTTCGGGTGCCGCCCCGCTCCGGAACGGGGCGGTCAGCAGCACGATGCGATGCATTGTCGGATCGCATCGCACCGGTGGACAGTGGCCCGATTGCCATTCTTCGATAGAATCGGGCCATCACCATTCCGGAGCCCGCCATGCGTGCCGCTGCGTCGTCCGTTGCCGTTGCCCCGACCGTCGTCGCCGTGATCGCGTACGACGGCATCAGCCCGTTCCACCTGTCGGTGCCGTCCGCCGTGTTCGGCAAGGAGCGCGATGCGGCCGCGACGCCCGCGCTCGATTTCCGCGTCTGTTCGGCCGAGCGCGGCCCGCTGTCGACCACCGGTGGCTTCGCGATCACCGCGCCGTACGGGCTCGACGCGCTCGACGACGCGGACATCGTCATCGTGCCGGCGTGGCGCGATCCCGACGAAACACCACCGGACGCGCTGGTCGACGCGGTACGCACGGCCGCCGCGCGCGGCGCGCAGGTCGTCGGCCTGTGCCTCGGCGCGTACGTGCTCGCCACGGCCGGGCTGCTCGACGGGCGTCCGGCCACGACGCACTGGGCGTGGGCCGACGACTTCGCGCGGCGTTTTCCGCGCGTGAAGCTCGACCCCGACGTGCTGTACGTCGACGACGGCAACCTGATGACGTCGGCCGGCACGGCCGCTGGGCTCGACTGCTGCCTGCACGTCGTGCGGCGCCGCTTCGGCTCGGAGGCCGCGAACCGGATCGCGCGCCGTCTCGTAATCCCGCCGCACCGCCAGGGCGGACAGGCGCAATACGTGCCGCAGCCGGTCGCCGCGCATCCGCGCGACGCACGGCTCGCGGGCCTGCTCGACTGGGTGCGCACGCATCTCGACGTCGCGCACAGTGTGGACTCTCTCGCCGAGCGCGTGCTGATGAGCCGGCGCACGTTCACGCGTCATTTCCGCCAGGCGACGGGCACGACCGTGACCGCGTGGCTGCAGGCCGAGCGGCTCACGCGCGCGCAGCATCTGCTGGAAACCACCGGACAATCGATCGACGCGATCGCGCAGGCGGCGGGCTACGGCTCGAGCGTGTCGCTGCGCCAGCATTTCGCGGGCGCGCTCGGCACGTCGCCGTCGGCGTATCGAAGGGAATTTCGCGGCGCCGGGCCCGACCCGCGGCGCCAGTGACCACCACGCCGCCGCAGGCGGTCGGCCGGGCAACGCGTTGGCGGACGCAGGCGCTCAGGCGCCGTTGATCCAGCGCGCCGCATACAGCAGCAGCGCGACGAACACGATGATCGCCGCCCACGCCCAGACGGGCAGCGGGCCGGATTCGCGATGATGGACGGCGCTCGCGGCGCGGCCGCTCAGCGCGCCGCCCAGGTGCGGCGGCAGCGGACGCTTCGCGGCAGCCATCAGCGACGCGGGCCGCAGGAACACATGCTGGCGACGCTGCGGATTCGAGCGCGCGCGGTTCGGCACGAGACCGTGCTTCGCCTGCACGACCGCGCAGAATTCGCGGAAGAAATCGTCGGTCCACTCGCGCAGCGCATTCTCGATCTGCCGCGCCGGCAGTTCGGCGAGCGGCCCGCTTGCCGTCGCCCACACCAGGTATTCGATGCGCGTCGCGGCTGCGTCGTCATCGTCCGGCAGCAGCACGAGGTCGACCTGCCCGCGCAGCGCGCCGAGGCCGTCGGCCCGCGCCTTGAAGCTGAGCACGCGGCGCGGCTGCCCTTCCGCGTCGCCCTGCTCGCTCGCCGAGTGCGCACGCACGTCGTAGCGCGCACGCAGCGGGCCGAGCGGGACCGTGATCGTCAGCGCGAACTCGCCGTGCGCGAGCTTCACGAACGATTCGCAGTGCTCGAAGCTCGCCCGCAGCAACGCGAGATCCTCGAATGCCTCCCGCACGACAGCCGGCGCGAGCGGTACGCGCAACGTGTCGTTCAGTTCCATGATGCCTCCCCGATGAACACGCGCCGCATCAGGACGTCTCGACGAGACTGTCGACCCGTGCGACATCGAAGGCGACGTAGTGCGCAAGCGCGGACGCGGTCTCCCCCGGTTCTTCGTAACTCCACGCGGCGTTCTCGATCACGCCGTCTTCGGTCTGCAAATCGAAATACACGGCCTGGCCCCGCAGCGGGCAGACCGTCGTGACGCTCGACTTCACGAGCCGGTGCATGTTGACGTCGCCGCGCGGCAGGTAATGGATGTCCGGCTGGCCCGTTTCGCGCACGGTCAGTGCGCCGTGCGAATCGGCATACGTGATGCCGCGATGGATCACGCGCACGCGATGGCGGTTCGGCACGATCTCGAGGCGAAGGTCGGCGGGATCGGACATCGTTTCTCCTCCGGGCGGCGGCCCCGGCAGGCAAGCCGGGCGCAGGAAACGAAAAAGCCACGGCACAGGTGCCGTGGCTTTCATTATGGGCGAAACTTCATCCGATTGCGCGCCCCGGGCAGGGCCCGCGCGATGCGCTACTGCGCACTCCACTGGAACGCGGCCTTCGTGCCGCCCTTCGCCCCGACCGTGACCGCGCGCGATTCATCACTGCCCTGGTACGACGCGTGGACAGTGTAGCGCCCCGGCGGCAGCTTCACGAGCATGTACGGCCCGCGTGCGTCCGTCTTCAGCAGCTCGGTGCCCTTGCCGTCGACGATCCGCACATGGACGTCGGCCAGGTATTCGCCGCCCTTGCCGGTGAAGCGCAGCGCCAGCGGCCACGCCGCTTCGTTTTGCTCGAATGCCGTCGATTGATCCTTGCCGATGCCGCCTGACACGTAGCTGACATCGCCCTGCTGGCTCGCCGCGGGCAAGCCGTCCGATTGCGCGTACGCGCCGGGCACGGCGGCCGCAAAGCCGGCGGCCAGCGCCGCGGCGACGGCAAATCGGGACACGTTGCGTAGATATTGCATGGCTCTCTCCTTTCGGGTCGGAACACAACACCACGAGGCCGAACGCCGGCGGCGCCCGCCAGGGCCGGCAAGGCCGGCCCGCAACGGCCGCCGGTCAGCTCAGGTCGACCGGCACGAAGATCTGTGCATTATCGCGCTGGATCAGTAGAGCAAGACTGTTGCCCGCTCCCTTGACCGCATCGCGCAACTGCTCGGGGCTCGTGACCGGGCGGCCGTTGACCGCGAGGATCACGTCGCCCGGCTGGATGCCCGCGCTCGCTGCCGGGCCGCCGGCCTGCTGCACGATCAGCCCGTGCGACAGGCTGGTCGCGCTGCGCTCCTGCGGCGTGAGCGGACGCACCGCGACGCCGAGGCGCCCCTGCTCGACGGGGCTGCCGTCGTTCGACGCCAGCTTCGCGTCGGCCATCGCGCCGAGCGTCACGCTGATCGACTTCTTCGACTTGTCGCGCCACACCTGCAGGTCAGCCTTCGAGCCCGGCTTCAGGTTCGCGATCTGCGCGGGCAGCGACGTGGAGTCGGCCACCGGCGAGCCGTTGACCGCCAGGATCACGTCGCCCGGCTGCAGGCCCGCCTTCGCGGCCGGGCCGTTCGGGTCGACCGAGCTGACGAGCGCGCCGTCCGGTTTCTGCAGACCGAACGAGCTCGCGAGCGTCTGGTTCAGCCCCTGCACGGCGACGCCGAGGCGGCCGCGGCTCACGTGGCCCGTCTTCACGAGCTCGTCCTTGACCTTGATCGCCTCGTTGATCGGGATCGCGAACGACAGGCCCTGGAAGCCGCCCGTCTGCGAGTAGATCATCGAGTTGATGCCGATCACCTCGCCCTGCAGGTTGAACAGCGGGCCGCCCGAGTTGCCGGGGTTCACCGGCACGTCGGTCTGGATGAACGGCGTGTAGTTCTCGTCGGGCAGCGCGCGCGATTTCGCGCTGATGATGCCGGACGTGACCGTGTTGTCGAAGCCGTACGGCGAGCCGATCGCGACGACCCACTGGCCGACCTTGCTCTGGCCCGGGTCGCCGATCTTCACGGTCGGCAGGCCGCTCGCGTCGATCTTCAGCACCGCGACGTCGGACTGCTTGTCGGAGCCGACGACCTTCGCCTTGTACTCGCGCTTGTCGGTCAGTTTGACCGTGACGACGTTCGCGCCGTCGATCACGTGTGCATTGGTGAGGATGTACCCGTCGGCGCTGACGATGAATCCCGAACCGAGGCTCGCGCTCGGCTGGTCGTCCGGCTGCGCGTCGCCGCCCATGCCCGGCACCTGGCCGTAGAAGTGCTTGAAGAACTGGTAGAACGGGTCGCTCGGATCCATCGGCAGCTGCGGCTGCTGCACCCGCCGCGACACCTGCTTCACGACGTGCTTCGCGCTGATGTTCACGACCGCCGGGCCGTAGGTTTCGACCAGCCCGGAGAAATCGGGAATGCCGGTCTTTGCCGCGGCCTCGGCCGGCATCAGCGCGGCGGCCTGCGCGGGCGTGATGATCTGCGGATCGGCGCGGCGGGTGCCCGCGACATAGCCGGCGGACAGGGCAGCTGCCACGGCGACCGCGACGGCGCCGCGCGCAAGGAATCGGGTGTTCATCGTAGGACCTCCTCTTTGTTAGGACGCAGCGTAACGACCCTGACTTAAAGGAGGCTTAATCGACCTTAAGCGGGGCTTAGGCCACCGCCGCGCCCGCTCGGGCGCCGTTCGTCATACTGATTCGGAGGCCTGCGGCGCCGGCGCCGGCATCTCGGCGTCGCGGAACACGACGCTCACGAGCAGGCCGCCCGCGGCCGCGTCGCCGAGCGTCACCGTCGCGCCCTGCTGCGCCGCCACGCGCTTGACGATCGCGAGGCCGAGCCCGCTGCCCGACACGTCGGCGCGCGAGCGCGCAGAGCTGTCGCGGTAGAAGCGGTCGAACACGCGCTCGCGCTCGTCGGCCGGGATGCCGGGCCCGCTGTCGCCGATCTGCACGCATGTGCGGCCAGCCGCGTCGCGCATCAGCGACACGTCGATGCGGCCGCCGTCGGGCGTGTACTTCACCGCGTTGTCGAGCAGGTTGCCGAACATCACGCGTAGCGCGCCGACGTCCGCGACGACGCTCGCCGCGCGCGTCTCCTCGAAGCCGAGATCGATGTGGTGCCGTTGCGCGAGCGGCGCATGCGCGGCCACGCATTCGACAAGCAGCGCCTGCAGGTCGACCGGCTCGCGCATCGTCGCGCCATCCGGTTCGGCGCGTGCAAGCGCGAGCAGTTGCTCCGTGAGACGCGTCGCACGCGACACGCCATCCTGGAGATCCGCGACCGCCTCGCGGCGCGATGCGTCGTCCTTCGCGCGGGCGACGAGCTGCGCCTGGATCTGCACGGCCGCGAGCGGCGTGCGCAGTTCGTGCGCGGCGTCGGCCACGAACGCCTTCTGCGTGTCGAGCGCGGCCGACAGCCGCGCGAGCAGCCCGTTCAGCGCGCGCACGAGCGGCTGCACCTCGAGCGGCAGGCGCGCATCGGGCAGCGGATCGAGCGCTTCCGGCCGGCGCGCCTCGACCGCGCGCGTCACGCGGCCGAGCGGTGCGAGCCCACGCCCGACGATCACCCACACGGCCGCGCCGAGGAACGGCAACAGCACGATCAGCGGCCACAGCGTGCGCAGCGCGACGTTCGCCGCGAGCCGGTTGCGCACCGACAGCGGCTGCGCGAGCTGCACGACGTTGTCACCGACGATCGCGCCGTACACGCGCCATTCGCCGCGATCGGTGCGCTCGGTCGAGAAGCCGAGCTCCGCGCGCGGCGCGATCGGCGCACGCGGATGCGAGAAGTACATCAGCACGCCGTTGCGATTCCAGATCTGGATCACGATGCCTTCGTCGCCATTGGTGCGCGAGCCGAACACCTGCGAGAACGGCTCGGACGGCAAGGCCGCCGCGATTTCCTGCAGTTGGTAGTCGAACAGCTCGTTCGCTTCGGCGAGCGCCTGCCGGTAGATGAGCCAGCCCGCGATGCCCACGCCCGCGACGACGATCGCAAGCAGCCAGATCAGCAATTGATGACGAATCGACCTCACGCGTCAGCTTTCCTTGACGACCATGTAGCCGAGACCGCGCACGTTGCGGATCAGGTCGGAGCCGAGCTTCTTGCGCAACGCGTGGATGTAGACCTCGACCGTGTTGCTGCCGATCTCCTCGCCCCAGCCGTACATCTTCTCCTCGAGCTGGCTCTTCGACAGCACCGCGCCGGGCCGCGCGAGCAGCGCCTCGAGCAGCGCGAACTCGCGCGCGGACAGCGCGACGGGCGCGCCGTCGAGCGTCACCTGGTGTGCCGCGGGATCGAGCGTGAGCGCGCCGTGGCGGATCAGCGACTCGCTGCGCCCCGCCTGGCGGCGGATCAGCGCGCGCATCCGCGCGCCCAGTTCGTCGAGGTCGAACGGCTTGACGAGGTAGTCGTCGGCGCCCGCGTCGAGGCCCTTCACGCGGTCGGCGACCGCATCGCGTGCGGTGACGATCAGCACCGGCAGCGACAGCCCGCGCGCGCGCAGCGTGCGCAGCACGTCGATGCCGTCGCGCTTCGGCAGGCCGAGATCGAGCAGCAGCAGGTCGTACGCCTCGCCGCCGAGCGCCGTGAGCGCCGCGTCGCCGTCCTGCACCCAGTCGACCGCGAAGCCGTCGGCGCGCAACGCCTTGCGCACGCCCTCGGCAATCATTCGATCGTCTTCAACAAGCAGAATCCGCATCGGAACTGGAACCCATGGGCGAGTAAAACATGGCGACCATTGTAGCGCCGCGAATCGCATGTGCCCCCTGCAATGCAACAGAAAGGCGGATTGCAAGGGGCGTGTCCGCACTTGTCTCTACAATGTGCGCTCCGGCGCCGCTAGCGCCCTGCCCGAACCCGTGCTTTTCCCGTATTCGCCCATGCCGATTTCCGCTCTTTCCGCCCGGTTCGCGCCGCGCGCCCGTCTCTGCCTGCGCGCGGCCGCCGTCGTCGCCACCTGCACGGCCCTTGCGTTCGCACCGTCCGCGCAGGCCCGCAAGAAGCCTCACAAGGAAGCGCGCAAGACCGCCGTCGTGTCGCCGGCCGCGCGCGCGGCCGGCCTGCCGGCGTCCGTGCTCGTCGCGCTGCAGCGCGCGAAGGTACCGGCATCGGCGATGAGCGTCGTCGTCGAGCGCGTCGGCGATCCCGAACCGCTGATCGCATGGAACGCGAGTCGGCCGATGTTGCCGGCGTCGACGATGAAGCTCGTCACGACCTTCTCGGGCCTATCGATCCTCGGCCCCGACTTCCGCTGGCGCACCACCGCGTATTCGGACGGCTCGATCGATCCGGACGGCACGCTGCAGGGCAACCTGTACATCAAGGGCACCGGCGATCCGAAGCTCGTGCCCGAGGAACTGATCGACCTCGTCGACAAGCTCCGCAAGGCGGGCGTCAAGCGCGTGGCCGGCGGCCTCGTGCTCGACAAAAGCTATTTTGCCGCGTCGACGCGCGACCTGCCATCGTTTGACGACGACGTGAGCGCACCGTACAACGTCGGCCCCGATCCGCTGCTGTACGCGTTCAAGGCCGTGTCGTTCACGGTCACGCCGGGTGACGACGGCAAGGTCGCCGTCGACGTGCTGCCGCCGCTCGCGAACCTGTCGATCGACAATCAGCTGTACGAAGGTAGCGGATCGTGCGGCGCAGCCGCCACGGCCGCGCGTCCGACGCTGTCGGCCGGCGGCGGCGGCATCATGACCGCGTCGTTCGCCGGCGACTATCCGCTGCGTTGCGGCGCGCACACGACCAACCTCGCGATTCTCGATCACACGGCGTTCTTCGCGCGCGGCTTCCTCGCGCTGTGGCAGCAGGACGGCGGCACGATCGCGGGACCGGTCAGCGAAGGCAAAGTGCCGACCACCGCGCGCCCGCTGGCCGTCCATCACAGCCCCGTGCTCGGCAGCATCGTCTACGACATCAACAAGTTCAGCAACAACGTGATGGCGCGCAACCTGTTCCTGACGATCGGCGCGGTCGCCGGCAAGCCGCCCGCCACCCCCGAGCAGTCGAGCCGCGCGATTCACGCGTTCCTGCAGAAGAGCGGGATCGCGATGCCCGACCTCGAGCTCGAGAACGGCTCGGGGCTGTCGCGCGACGAGCACGTGAGCGCGCTGTCGCTCGCCGCGCTGCTGCAGGCCGCGAACGCGAGCCCCGTCGCACAGGCGTTCGTCGATTCGCTGCCGATCGCCGGCATCGACGGCACGATGAAGAACCGCCTGACCAACGCCGGCGTGCTCGGCAACGCGCACATCAAGACCGGCACGCTGCGCGACGTGCGCGCGATCGCGGGCTACGTCGCGGGTGCCGACGGGCAGAGCTACATCGTCGTCAGCTTCATCAACGACGATCACGCGGAAGCCGCGCGCGCCGCGCACGACACGCTGCTCGAATGGGTCTACGCGGGCGCGCGCTGACGACGCACGCACCGCGACGCGGCGCACCCGTGCCCCGCGACCGGCTTGCGTCGAGCGCGGGGCGATACCGGCTTTCGAAGCCCGCGGCCCCCGGGACTTCGCCCGTCGCGGTTTGAAACGGCCTCGGCCGGCGGCACGCCGCGCACCGCCGGCCCATCCTGCCCACAAAAAAGGGGCCGCACCGCACGGCCCCGTTGCGCATGGTTTCCGTAGAAACCCTGTCCTCAGAGGGAACCCTCTACGCTGCCCCCTCGCCTAGCGCGTTGCGATTGCGTAGGCTGTTGGCCTGACCGATATCTACAACGGGCCATGCGCCCGGCCTCACGGCTTGCAGGGGAAAGGAGGAGACACGTCCATGCGATTCGACGTCGAATTGCTTCTGCTCGCGCTGGCGCCCGTCTTCCTGCTGTGCATCGCGTGGGAGGCCTGGCACCTCGCCCGCACGCGTGCGCAGGACCCTGTCTATGCGTGGCGCGACACGCTGTGCAATGCGGTGCTCGCGCTGATGCACCAGGGCGCCGACAAGCTCGCGTGGCTGTTCGTGATCCCCGTTTATGCGTACTGCTACGCACATTTTCGGTTGTTCACGTGGCACGACGGCTGGCTGTCGTTCGTCGTGCTGTTCGTCGGCCAGGATTTCCTCTACTACGTGTTCCATCGCGCGAGCCATCGCGTGCGCTGGCTGTGGGCCGCGCACGTCGTGCACCACTCGTCCGAGCGGATGAATTTCTCGACCGCGTTCCGGCAGAGCCTGATGTATCCGGTCGCGGGCATGTGGGCGTTCTGGCTGCCGCTCGCGTTCCTCGGCTTTCCGCCGCAGCAGATCGTCGGCGTCGTGCTGATCAATCTCGCGTTCCAGTTCTTCGTGCACACGCAGGCGATCGGCAAGCTCGGCTGGCTCGAATACGTGCTCAACACGCCGTCGATCCATCGCGCGCATCATGCACGCAACCCGCGCTACATCGACCGCAATTACGCAGGTGTACTGGTGATCTGGGACCGCCTGTTCGGCAGCTACGTCGAGGAGTCGCCCGACGATCCGCCGCAATACGGAATCGTCGAGCCGCTCGGCTCGAACAACCCGCTCGTCGCGACGTTTCACGAGTGGGCGTCGATGGCGGCCGACGCGCTGCGCGTCGACGGATGGCGCAACAAGCTGCGCGCGATTTTCGGCCCGCCCGAATGGGCGAGCGCTTATCATGCGCAGATCGCCGAGGCCGCAAACCACGATCCGCGCACCACGCCGCTCGCGGCCGTGCGCGACCAATAACCGCTTCAGCCAACGGCCGCCGTGCAGCCTGAACCTGAGCGGGCACACGGCAGATGCACAACACATCGGGCCATATCTACGAGGAGATCCATCGATGCAGTCACGACAATCCACTCCGTCGCGCAACCGTCAACGCCTGCTGCGCACCGCGCAGGTCGCAATCGCGGGCGCCGCGCTCGCCCTGCTCGCCGCGTGCGGCGGCGGTGACGACAACAACAACAGCGCGTCGAACACGCCGCCGTCCGGCGTGAAAATGCAGATCGTGTCGTTCGGCGACAGCCTGTCGGACGTCGGTACCTACTCGCAGATCAAGCTCGGCTTCGGCGGCGGCCGCTTCACGACCAACCCCGGTCAGGTGTGGACGCAGGACGTCGCGCAGTACTACGGCGACACGCTGCAGCCCGCGAACCAGGGCGGCTTCGGCGTCCCGCTGCAGGCCATGGGCGGCCTCGGCTACGCACAGGGCGGCTCGCGCGTGACGCTGCAGCCGGGCATCGGCCACGCGGCGTCGAGCGTGCCGAACCCCGACTACGCGCAGGCAACCACGACGCCGATCGCCGACCAGGTCAAGCAGTACCTGTCGCAGCACGGCAGCTTCAACGCCGGCCAGATCGTGCTGATCAACGGCGGCGCGAACGACATCTTCTATCAGGCACAGGTCGCGCAGGCGCAAGGCAACACGCCGGCCGCGCAGCTCGCGGCCGCGCAGGCGATCGGCCTCGCCGCTCAGCAGCTCGGCGGCAT
The DNA here is from genome assembly GCF_003857965.1 of Burkholderia sp. Bp9031. Taxonomy (NCBI): domain Bacteria; kingdom Pseudomonadati; phylum Pseudomonadota; class Betaproteobacteria; order Burkholderiales; family Burkholderiaceae; genus Burkholderia; species Burkholderia sp. Bp9031. Next base: position 162,185 of record NZ_QTPW01000009.1, on the reverse strand, counting down.
CGTCCAGCAGATCGTCGCGGCCGGTGCGTCGCACGTGTTCGTCGCGAACGTGCCGGACATCGGCAGCACGCCGCTCGCGCTGCAGGGCGGCACGCAGGCCGCGTTCACGCAGCTGTCGGGGCTCTTCAACCAGGCGCTGGTCGGCACGCTCGTTGCACTGAAGGTCGACACGACGAAGTACGCGATGCTCGATTCGTTCAAGTGGCAGGACGGCATCGCGGCGAACTACCAGGCGAACGGCTTCAGCGTGTCGAACACCGACACCGCGTGCAACCTGAAGGCGATGGTCGCGGCCGCGACCCAGTACGGCGTCGCGGATGCAACCGCCTTCGGCTCGTCGCTGTTCTGTTCGCCGCAGACCTACACGACCGCCAACGCGGACCAGACCTACATGTTCGCCGACACGGTCCACCCGACGACGCGCCTGCACGCGCTGTTCGCGCAATACGCCGAGCAGCAGATCGCGGCATCGGGCGTCGGCAAGTAAGCGGCCCGCCACGCGCGCAAACGAAAACGCCCGACCGGTTCGCCGGTCGGGCGTTTTTTGTTCCGGACGATGCGAAACGCTGCGTCAGTCGTGCGCTTCGAACGCCGCGGCCGCACGACCGAGACGATCGTTGACCGCGATCCACTCGACGGTCTCGGGCAGCTTCTCCACGAGGATGCGTGCGACCTGCGCGCGGTCGAGCGCGCGCAGCATGCCGTACAGGTCGCGCGCATACGCCTGTGGATCTTCGGGCGCCGCGACGAAATGCACGCCGTCGGCCTGTGCCCAGCGTCCCGCGCGCGACGCGCGTGCGACGAGCGCAACGCGTTCGCCATCGGTCTGCGCGGCCGCGAGCAGCGGCTCGAGCGCCTCGAACGGCAGCAGCGCGAGCGGCGTGCGCGGCGCGTAATGCGCCTTCAGCGTGCCGGACGCGCGCGGCGCGGTCGCGTCGCTGCCGTCGGGCAGGCGCGGCGCGCGGCCGAGCACGTCGGCGATCTGCTGCGGCGTCACGTGGCCCGGGCGCAGCAGCGCCGGGAAGCCGCGCGACAGGTCGAGGATCGTCGATTCGATGCCGACTTCGGACGGACCGCCGTCGAGCACGTGAACCGTGTCGCCGAATTCGTCGCGCACGTGCTGTGCGGTGGTCGGGCTCACGTGGCCGAAGCGATTCGCGGACGGCGCGGCGACACCGCCGTGACCGCCGCGCCGCGCGCTGAACGCGGCCAGCAGCGCCTGCGCGACCGGATGCGACGGGCAGCGCAGGCCGACCGAATCCTGGCCGCCGCTCACGGCGTCCGGGATGCGCGCATGGCGTTTCAGGATCAGCGTGAGCGGGCCCGGCCAGAACGCATCGATCAGCGCCTTCGCATCGGCCGGCAGGTCGTCGGCCCAGTAGCCCGGATCCCCGCCGGGCGGCAGATGCACTATCACCGGATGGTTCGCCGGGCGCCCTTTCGCCGCGTAGATGCGCGCGACGGCTTCGGGATTCGCCGCGTCGCCGCCGAGCCCGTAGACGGTTTCGGTCGGGAATGCGACGAGCTGCCCCGCGTCGAGCAGCGCGGCAGCCGCGTCGATCTGCGCGGGCGTCACGGCGTGCGGGAGATCGATGGACATCGGCCGGCGCCTCAGTCGATCGCCACGCGCAGCAGCTGCGCGCACGCGGTGGCGGCGGCGACGGCCTCGTCGCGCGTCTCGGCCGTGAAGTTCACGTGGCCCATCTTGCGGCCGACGCGCGCTTCTTCCTTGCCGTACAGATGCAGGTGCGCGGCCGGCATCGCGGCGACCGTGTCCCACGGCGGCGTGACGGCTTCGGCCGCGCCGCCGTTCGGGAACCACACGTCGCCGAGGATGTTCAGCATCGCGGCCGGCGAATGCTGGCGCGGGTTGCCGAGCGGCATGCGCGTCATCGCGCGCACCTGCTGCTCGAACTGGCTCGTTGCGCACGCATCGACCGTGTAGTGGCCGGAGTTGTGCGGGCGCGGCGCCATTTCGTTCGCAACGAACGAGCCGTCTTCCAGCACGAAGAATTCGACGCACAGCACGCCGACGTAGCCGAGCGTATCGGCGATCCGGACGGCCGCCTGCTGCGCCTCTTCGACACGCGCGGCATCGGCGGCCGGCGCCGGCACGACGGTCAGCGCGAGGATGCCGTTGTGATGCACGTTCTGCGCGAGCGGGAATGCGGCCGAGCGGCCGTCCGCGCCGCGCGCGATCAGCGCGGACACTTCGTATTTGAGCGGCAGGCGCTTTTCGAGCACGCACGGCACGCCGCCGAGCGCCGCATGCGCGTCGCGCGCTTCCTGCACGGTGCCCACGCGCACCTGGCCCTTGCCGTCGTAGCCGAGGCGCGCCGTCTTCAGGATGCCCGGCAGCACCGCGCCGAGCGCGGCATCGTCGAGCGCGGCGAGTGCCGCCGCCGATTCGATCACGACGTGCGGCGCGACCGGCACGCCGGAGGCCTCGATGAAACGCTTCTCCGCGATCCGGTCCTGCGCGACCGCGACGCAGCGGCCGGCCGGCGCGACGAACGTCGTGCGCGCGAGGAAATCGAGGCTCGCGGCCGGCACGTTCTCGAACTCCGTCGACACGGCATCGCACAGGTCGGCCAGTTCGGCGAGCGCGGCTTCGTCGTCGTAGGCCGCGCGCAGGTGGCGGTCGGCGACCGCGCCGGCGGGGCTCGTCGGGTCGGGATCAAGCACGGCGACGCGATAGCCCATCGACTGGGCGGCAAAGCAGAACATGCGGCCGAGCTGGCCACCGCCGACCATGCCCAGCCACGCGCCGGGCAGGATCGGGGAAACGGAATCAGGAGTTGCGGTCATGTCAGTGATCGGTCGCGGCGGGCGCTGCCCGCCGCAGTGGGGAGGTCGGGTGGCCGCTGGAATGGCAGTGCGGCCGCCGGTGCGCCGTCAAGCCAGCGGCGGCAGCACCATCGCGTGCGCGGCTTCGTTCTGACGCACGCGGAACGCGGCGAGCCGGTTCGCATAGTCGACCGACGTGCCGGACAGGATCGACACCGCGAACAGCGCGGCATTCGCGGCGCCGGCCTCGCCGATCGCGAACGTCGCGACCGGCACGCCCTTCGGCATCTGCACGATCGAGTGCAGCGAATCGACGCCCTTCAGGTACTTGCTCGCGACCGGCACGCCGAGCACCGGCACCGTGGTTTTCGCGGCCAGCATGCCGGGCAGGTGCGCGGCACCGCCGGCGCCCGCGATGATCGCGCGCAGCCCGCGCTCGCGCGCCTTCTCCGCATAGTCGAACATCTCGTCGGGCATCCGGTGCGCGGACACGACCTTCGCTTCGTACGGCACGCCGAATTCCTGCAGGATCGCGACCGCGTTCTTCATCACGTCCCAGTCGGAACTCGAACCCATCAGCACGCCGACGAGCGGCGCGCTGTGCGTGTGGGCAGTCTGGACTTCACTCATTTCGTGCGTTCTCTCTCAGGCAAGCGGCTGGCCGGTGATGCGCTCGAGCGCTTCCTGGTACTTCGCGGCCGTCTTCTCGACGACGTCGGCCGGCAGCGCCGGTGCCGGCGCGGTCTTGCCCCACGGCTGCGCCTCGAGCCAGTCGCGCACGAACTGCTTGTCGAACGACGGCGGGTTGGTGCCGACTTCGTACTGGTCTGCCGGCCAGAAGCGCGACGAATCGGCCGTCAGCACTTCGTCCATCAGGTACAACTTGCCGTGGTTGTCGAGGCCGAATTCGAACTTCGTGTCGGCGATGATGATGCCGCGCGTCGCCGCGTAGTCGGCCGCTTCCTTGTACAGCTTGATCGAGATGTCGCGAATCGTCGCGGCCAGCTCGGTGCCGATGCGGCGCTCGGTTTCCTCGAACGTGATGTTCTCGTCGTGCTCGCCGAGCTCGGCCTTCGCGGCCGGCGTGAAGATCGGCTCGGGCAGCTTCTGCGCGTTCTGCAGGCCTTCCGGCAGCTGCACGCCGCACACGGCGCCCGATGCCTGGTATTCCTTCCAGCCGCTGCCGGCCAGGTAGCCGCGCACGACCGCTTCGATCATGATCGGCTCGAGGCGCTTGACGACCGCGGCGCGGCCCTTGACCTGCTCGACCTCGTCGGCCGCGACGACCGCTTCAGGCGCGTCGCCCGTCAGGTGGTTCGGCACGATGTGCGCGAGCTTGTCGAACCAGAAGTTCGCCATCTGGTTCAGCACGCGGCCCTTGTTCGGAATCGGCTCGCCCATGATCACGTCGAATGCCGACAGGCGATCGGTCGTGACGATCAGGAGCTTGTCGTTGCCGACCGCGTAGTTGTCGCGGACCTTGCCGCGACCGAGGAGCGGCAGCGAGCGGAGCGTGGATTCGTAAAGGGTAGACATCGTCTTTTCGCAGATAAGGAGCCAAACAAAAAGGGAAACGCCGTTCCCCGCGGCAGGCGGGAACGGCGGTCTTGCAATGCGTCGGCGAACCGCTGGGAGATCACGCCCGTCGGTTGCCGGCCGGCCCTCGTTCGGCCGGACGGAACGGCTGCCGAAGCCGGATCCGATCCGGCCCCAAGGCAGTCGGCCCCGGCCCGGCGCGAAACCGGGCGGGGCAATCGTACTACAGTCTCAGCGCACGACCTGTGCGAGCGCGCCGGACTTGTACTGTTCGGCGATCTTGTCGAGCGACACCGGCTTGATTTTCGCGGCCTGGCCTTCGCAGCCGAACGCGAGGAAGCGGTCGACGCAGACCTTCTTCGCCGCTTCGCGCGCGGGCTTCAGGTAGTCGCGCGGATCGAACTTGCCCGGGTTCTCGAACAGGTAGCGGCGGATCGCGCCGGTGATCGCGAGACGCAGGTCGGTATCGATGTTGATCTTGCGCACGCCGTGCTTGATGCCTTCCTGGATTTCCTCGACCGGCACGCCGTAGGTTTCCTTCATGTCGCCGCCGAATTCGCGGATCTCGGCCAGCAGTTCCTGCGGCACCGACGACGAACCGTGCATCACCAGGTGCGTGTTCGGGATGCGTGCGTGGATTTCCTTGATGCGCTGGATCGACAGGATGTCGCCCGTCGGCTTCTTCGAGAACTTGTACGCGCCGTGCGACGTGCCGATCGCGATCGCGAGCGCGTCACACTGCGTGAGTTTCACGAAGTCGGCGGCCTGCTCCGGATCGGTCAACAGCTGCTCGCGGGTCATCGTGCCTTCCGCGCCGTGGCCGTCTTCCTTGTCGCCCTTCATCGTCTCGAGCGAGCCGAGCACGCCGAGTTCGGCTTCGACCGTCACGCCGATCGAGTGCGCCATCTCGACGACCTTGCGCGACACGTCGACGTTGTATTCGTACGAGGCGACCGTCTTGCCGTCGGCTTCGAGCGAACCGTCCATCATCACGCTGGTGAAGCCGCTGCGGATCGCGCCCATGCAGACCGCCGGCGACTGGCCATGGTCCTGGTGCATCACGACCGGGATGTGCGGATACGACTCGACCGCCGCTTCGATCAGGTGGCGCAGGAACGGCTCGCCTGCGTACTTACGCGCGCCGGCCGATGCCTGCATGATCACGGGCGCGCCGACCTGATCCGCCGCCGCCATGATCGCCTGGACCTGCTCCAGGTTGTTCACGTTGAAGGCCGGCAGGCCGTAACCGTGCTCTGCCGCGTGGTCCAGCAATTGACGCATTGATACGAGAGGCATTGTGGAACTCCTTGGAATGAAAACCGGTGCGCCCTGACGCCGGCGCGGCGCTCACCCCCCGTCGAAGCCGGGGCGGCACGGACACGGCGCGGCTGGGCGTCGAATAGCCGCATTTTATCGCGAAGCGCCTCCGATTCCGACCGCCCGGTGGCGCGTACTCGCAATTTGTTACCTTCGCACGGCACAATCCGGGCAAAAAACAGAAAAAAAGCCGCGCGGGGCATCAGACCCCACGCGGCTTTCATCTGAAAAACGGCGCCCGATCAGCTCGGGCGGCCGGTCGACGGACCGGCCCGGCGCACGCCGGCGCTCAGTAATGCTCGCCGACCCGCACGATCTTCAGCGTATTGGTGCCGCCCGCCTGCCCCATCGGCTCGCCGACGGTCAGCACGACCATGTCGCCGTGCTGCACGTAGCCCTGCTTGACGACGATCTCGAGCGCCGCCTGCAGCGCCGAGTCGCGGTCGCTGTTGAAGTCGACGTGCAGCGGCGTCACGTTGCGGTACAGCGCCATCGTGCGCTCGCTGCCGACGCGCGGCGTCAGCGCGAAGATCGGCACGTGCGTGTAGTGACGCGACATCCACAGCGCGGTCGCACCCGATTCGGTCAGCGCGATGATCGCCTTCGCGCCGAGGTGGTATGCGGTGAACAGCGCGCCCATCGCGATCGACTGGTCGATCCGCGTGAACGTGCGGTCGAGGAAATCCTTGTCCAGCTCGACGTGCTCGGACTTTTCCGCCTCGACGCACACGGCCGCCATCGTCTCGATCGTGACGACCGGGTACTTGCCGGCGGCCGTCTCGGCCGACAGCATCACCGCGTCGGTGCCGTCGAGCACCGCGTTCGCGACGTCCGACACTTCCGCGCGGGTCGGCACGGGCGCGTGGATCATCGATTCCATCATCTGCGTCGCGGTGATCACGAGCTTGTTCGACTCGCGCGCCATCCGGATCATGCGCTTCTGCAGCGCCGGCACGGCCGCGTTGCCGACTTCCACCGCGAGGTCGCCGCGCGCGACCATGATCCCGTCGGACGCATCGAGAATGCTCTGCAGCGCCGGAATCGCCTCCGCGCGCTCGATCTTCGCGATCATCTTCGGCTTGATGCCGTACGGCGCGCCCGCGATGTTCGCGAGCTGGCGCGCCATTTCCATGTCGGTCGCGTTCTTCGGAAACGACACCGCGACGAGATCCGCGCCGAGCGACATTGCCGTGCGGATGTCCTCCATGTCCTTCGCGGTCAGCGCGGGTGCCGACAGGCCGCCGCCCTGGCGGTTGATCCCCTTGTTGTTCGACAGCTCGCCGCCCACCTTGACGATCGTGTGGATCTCGTCGCCGAGCACGCGCTCGACGGTCAGCACGATCAGGCCGTCGTTCAGCAGCAGCAGGTCGCCCGGCTTCAGGTCACGCGGCAGTTCCTTGTAGTCGAGGCCGACCCGCTCGTCGTTGCCGAGCTCGCAGCCCGCGTCGAGGATGAAGGCCTGGCCCGGCGTCAGCGTCGTCTTGCCGTTCTCGAACTTGCCGACGCGGATCTTCGGGCCCTGGAGGTCGGCCATGATCGCGATCTCGCGGCCGACCCTGCGGGCGGCCTCGCGCACCATCTCGGCGCGCTGGCGGTGATCGTCGGCCGTGCCGTGCGAAAAATTGAGCCGCACGACGTCGAGGCCCGCCTGCATCATCTGCAGCAGAATCTCCGGCGAACTGGAAGCCGGGCCGATCGTGGCGACTATCTTGGTGGCGCGCTGCATGAAACTCCTCATCTGGATCAAGGTGGATGCGCTGGGTGAAACGCTGCGAGAGCCGGAATCGGCGAGCCCAGCGGCGGCCGTTCCGGGGAGCGTGCCGGTGCTTGCGCCCGGCATCGCTTTGTTCTGAATCTCGTGGTGCTGTACGGCCGCGTCGCCGGCAGCCGCCGGTGCGCGCGGGGCCGAGTTCGCCCGCGCGGGCGCGCGTTTGCGCTTGCCCGTGCCGGCCGGCTGCTCCGCTTTCGCGGAGCGCGCGGCCCTCGTCACCCCTGCGCGCGCCGCCACGCTCAGGCCGCCCGCGTTTCGAGCACTTCCACCGCCGGCAGCTTCTTCCCCTCGAGGAACTCGAGGAAGGCGCCGCCGCCCGTCGAGATGTAGCTGACCTGGTCGTGGATGCCGTACTTCGCGATGGCCGCGAGCGTATCGCCGCCGCCCGCGATCGAAAACGCGGACGATTTGGCGATCGCTTCGGCGAGCGTCTTGGTGCCGTTGCCGAACTGGTCGAACTCGAACACGCCGACCGGGCCGTTCCACACGATCGTGCCGGCCTTCTCGAGCTGGCTCGCGAGCGCCTTGGCCGTATCGGGGCCGATGTCGAGGATCATGTCGTCCGCTTCGATGCCAGCGACCTGCTTCACCGTGGCCGCGGCCGTCGGCGAGAATTCCTTGGCCGTCACGACGTCGGTCGGGATCGGCACCGACGCGCCGCGCTCGCGCGCTTCGTCGATGATCGCCTTCGCCTCGGCAACGAGATCGGCTTCCGCGAGCGACTTGCCGATCGACAGGCCAGCCGCGAGCATGAACGTGTTCGCAATGCCGCCGCCGACGATCAGCTGGTCGACCTTCCCGGCCAGCGACTTGAGGATCGTCAGCTTGGTCGACACCTTCGAGCCCGCGACGATCGCAACCAGCGGACGCGCCGGGTTGCCGAGCGCCTTGCCGAGCGCGTCGAGTTCGGCGGCCAGCAGCGGGCCCGCGCACGCGACCGGCGCGTACTTCGCGATCCCGTGGGTGGTCGCCTCGGCGCGGTGCGCGGTGCCGAACGCGTCGTTCACGTACACGTCGCAGAGCTTCGCCATTTTCTGGGCGAGCTCGTCCGAATTCTTCTTCTCGCCCTTGTTCACGCGGCAGTTCTCGAGCAGCACGACCTGGCCCGGCGCGACGTTCACGCCGTTCTCGACCCAGTTCGAGACGAGCGGCACATCACGGCCAAGCAGCTCGGCGAGGCGCTTCGCGACCGGCGCGAGCGAGTCTTCCGGCTTGAATTCGCCTTCGGTCGGACGGCCGAGGTGCGACGTGACCATCACGGCCGCGCCGGCGTCGAGCGCGGCCTGGATGGCCGGCACGGACGCGCGCACGCGCGTGTCTTCGGTGATGTTGCCGTGATCGTCCTGCGGGACGTTCAGGTCGGCGCGGATGAACACCCGCTTGCCGGCGAGCTGGCCGGCGGCGATCAGGTCGGTAAGACGCTTGACTTGGCTCATGTTGAACAGATTGAAGTAGTGGATGGGGAAAAGGGGGTCACGCTGGACGTGCGCGGGCTGCCGCGAAAGGGCGCCGGATGCGGCCGTGGCTGGCGGTTCGCATGACGCGCACGGGTAAAAAATCTCGAACGGGCATTCTAGCCGATCCATCCGGCAGACTGGCCGGTGCGGCGGCGAATTCCGCCTATTTGAGATCGGACGCGGTCGCCGACATATTGCCGCAACGCAACAATACACCAGCGTTGACGGCCGTTGCCGGGCCAACCGGCGTGGCAGTAGCGTGGCAGTTCGTCAGAAGATCAGTCGCAGCACCGTGAAAACGAGCATTCCGACGATGATCGTACCGAGCATGCTGCGCCGCCACAAAAACCAGCCGAGCCCGGCGAGCGCCGCATAGAACGGATGGTTGGACAGCGCGAACGACAGCCCGGCCGGCGTCTCGAGCACGTCGGGCAGGACGACCGCGACGAGCGCGGCGGCCGGCGCGTAGCGCAGCGCGCGCTGCGCGCGCTCGGGCAGCACGGTGCGTTCGCCGCCGAGCAGGAACAGCGCGCGTGTGACGGCCGTGACGATCGTCATCCCGACGATCACGATCCAGATTTCAGTCGCGCTCAATCGATTTCCTTTTCGTGCACGGTTTCGGTGCGGATGCGGCGCCAGTCGGCGCGTTCGACGAAGAAGTCGGCCGTGCAGCCGGCCGCGAGCGCGGCCAGCACCGCGATCGGCAGCGCGAGCCGGTACGGCAGGTCGAACGCGATCAGCGACACGATGCCCGCGACCGCGACGGCCGCGAGCGTCGAGCGGTTCGCGACCGCCGCCACCATGATCGGGATCAGCGCGAGCGTGCCGGCCAGCTCCAGCCCCCAGCTCGCGGGAAAGAAGCTCGCGAGCAGGATGCCGGCGAGCGACGACACCTGCCACGACGCCCAGCTCGCGAGCGCCATCCCCCAGAAATACGCTTCCTTGCCCGGCACGTGGCCGTACGCAAAGCCCTGTTTCTGGAACAGCAGGTAGATCACGTCGCCGTTGAAATAGCCGATCGCGAGGCGCCGCCACAGCGGCAGGTAGGAAAAATGGGGAGCAAGCCCGGCGCTGAAGATCACGAAGCGCATGTTGACCATCGCGGCGGTGAGCAGGATCGTCCAGATCGGCAGCTTCGCGACGAGAAGCGGCAGCACCGCGAGCTGCGACGAGCCCGCGTAGACGAAGATCGACATCGCGCTCGCCTGCCCGAGCGTCATCACCGACTTGCTCATCGCGACACCGGTGACGAGCCCCCAGGACAGGATCGCCATCAGTGTCGGGGAATAGTCGCGCGCGCCCTGGATCAGCGCGAAGCGGTCGGTGGCGGACAATCGAGCGAGCATGGGAGAGCGGGCCGCGGCGGGCAGTTCGTCCGGGCTCCGGCGTCTCCTGCCGGCACGGCCCGTCGTTATTGGAATCGGTGCCGGACGATTATAGCCCCGGCCCTGAGCCGACCGACCGGATCGACGCCAAATGACGCTAAAATAAGCGTCTTTCCGGCTCAACGCTGCACACAACCCGCTGTACCACTGCTTCCCAGGAGAATCCTATGTCAATGGCCGACCGCGACGGCAAGATCTGGATGGACGGCAAGCTGATCGACTGGCGCGACGCCAAGATCCACGTCCTGACCCATACGCTGCACTACGGCATGGGCGTCTTCGAGGGCGTGCGCGCGTACAAGACGGCCGACGGCAGCACCGCGATCTTCCGCCTGCACGAGCACACCAAGCGCCTGCTGAACTCGGCGAAGATCTTCCAGATGGACGTGCCGTTCGACCGGGAAACCCTCGAAGCCGCGCAACTCGAAGTCGTGCGCGAGAACAAGCTCGAGTCGTGCTACCTGCGCCCGATCATCTGGGTCGGCTCGGAAAAGCTCGGCGTGTCCGCGAAGGGCAACACGATCCACGTCGCGATCGCCGCGTGGCCGTGGGGCGCATACCTCGGCGAGGACGGCCTCGCGAAGGGCATCCGCGTGAAGACGTCGTCGTTCACGCGCCACCACGTGAACGTGTCGATGGTCCGCGCGAAGGCGTCGGGCTGGTACGTGAACTCGATCCTCGCGAACCAGGAAGCCACCGCCGACGGTTACGACGAAGCGCTGCTGCTCGACGTCGACGGCTACGTGTCGGAAGGCTCCGGCGAGAACTTCTTCCTGGTGAACAACGGCAAGCTGTACACGCCCGACCTGGCGTCGTGCCTCGACGGCATCACGCGCGACACGGTCATCACGCTCGCGAAGGACGCCGGCATCGAGGTGATCGAGAAGCGCATCACGCGTGACGAGGTCTACACGGCCGATGAAGCGTTCTTCACCGGCACGGCCGCCGAAGTCACGCCGATCCGCGAGCTCGACAACCGCACGATCGGCAGCGGCGCGCGCGGCCCGGTCACGGAAAAGCTCCAGTCGGCGTTTTTCGATATCGTGTCGGGCAAGAACGCGAAGTACGCGCACTGGCTGACCAAGGTCTGAGCGCGCCGCGCCACCGACCGCCCCACAAAAGAGTGATAAGAGAAAGTCTCATGAGTGAAATCAAGGAAATGCCGCTGGTCGAGCTGACGGCCAAGGATCTTCCCGCTTACTGCCCGAACCCGGCCATGGCGCGCTGGAGCGCGCACCCGCGCGTCTTCATCGACGTGTCGCACGGCGAGGCGCGCTGCCCGTACTGCGGCACGCGCTACAAGCTGCGCGACGGCGAGGTGGTCAAGGGCCACTGAGCCCGGCCCGGGCCTGCGGGCCCGTCGCACGCGAGGCGGCGCAGCCGGCGTTCCGGCGCGCCGCCCTTTTCCTGTTCTGACAACCCGAACGCGGTGCATGCGCGCCGTGCTTCATTACGACATCGGAAGTCGACCTGATGCGTCGAGCGCTGGTTATCGCACCGAACTGGATCGGTGACGCATTGATGGCGCAGCCGCTTTTTGCGCTGCTGAAGAAGCTCCATCCCCGCATCGCGATCGATGCCGTCGCGCCCACCTGGGTCGCGCCCGTGCTCGAGCGGATGCCCGAGATCCACGATGTCTACGCGACCGACCTCGCGCACGGCAAGCTGCAGCTGCTGCGTCGCTGGCAGCTCGCGAGCGACCTGCGCGACGTCGGCTACGACGCGGCGTACGTGCTGCCGAATTCGCTGAAGTCCGCGGTGATCCCGTGGCTCGCGAACATCCCGCTGCGGATCGGCTACACGGGCGAGCACCGCTACGGCCTGCTGAACGTGCGGCACGCGAACCCCGACAAGTCGGCCGAGCGAGCGCCGATGACGACGCACTACGCGGCGCTCGCGTATGCGCCGGGCGCGAAGCTGCCCGAGTCGATGAAGACGCTGCCCGCGCCGCGTCTCGACGCCGATCTCAACGAGACGGCGCGCGTATCCGCGCGTTTCAACCTCGATACGCGCAAGCCGCTCGTCGTGTTCTGCCCGGGCGCCGAGTACGGCCCGGCCAAGCGCTGGCCGCCCGAGCACTTCGCGACGCTCGCGACGATCGTTCACCAGTCGTTCCCGTACACGCAGATCGTCGCGCTCGGTTCACAGAAGGACGCCGCCGCCGCCCAGGCGATCGCCGACCACGCGCCGAACGTGCGCAACCTGTGCGGGCAGACATCGCTGTCCGAGGCGTGCGCGCTGATCGCGCGCGCGAACGCGGTCGTGACCAACGATTCGGGGCTGATGCACGTCGCCGCCGCGCTGCGCCGGCCGCTCGTCGCGCTGTACGGATCGACCGATCCGCGCCACACCCCTCCGCTGTCCGAGCTGGCGAAGGTACAATGGTTGCATCTCGAATGCAGTCCCTGCTTCGAACGCGAGTGCCCGCTCGGCCATCTGAACTGTCTGCGCGAACTCGGTCCGGAGCAGGTATTCGGCGATTTGCGCGGCATGCTCGTCGGGCAGCGCTGACCCTGACCGGCAGCGTCGCACGACGCGCCGGGCAATCCGATTCACCGGTGCACGGCGGCTCCATCCGGGCCGCCGTGCTGAATACGGCGCGCGACGCGCGCGAGAGACAACCCCGATGCCACGTTTTGCCCGCCTTTTCGAAGCCGCTGCCGATACGCTGAACGCCTACTACCAGGCCGTCGCCGATGCCAATCTCGACGCGCTGCTGGGGTTGTGGATCGACGAGGACTTCGCCAGCTGCGTCTGGGCCGACGGCGAGCATCTGCATGGCCTCGACCAGATCCGCAGCGGGCTCGCCAACCGGCTCGCGACGCGCCCGGTGACGATCGAACCGCTCGACATCCGCGTGTACGACAGCCTCGGCACCGTCGTCTATACGATCGCCGAAGCACATCAGCAGGCCGACCTGACGGCCGAACCCGACATGGTTTTCGCGACGTACGTGATGATTCACGAACGTGGCGAGTGGCGCATCGCGCATATTCACGCGAGCCCGATTCCTGAACAAGCGGCCGGACAATTCGCCGCGAAGATCCGTCACGGGCAGGGTCCGCTGCACTGACGAAGAACGAAGCAACGCATTAGCGGGGCGATCATGAGTACGGCTTCTCCGCCCACCTCGCCGCTGACCGGGGCCCCGGCCCCCGACGACGATTCACTGCGCTATCGCGCACCACGCTGGCTGCCGAACAGCCATGCGCAAACCATCGTGCCCGCGCTGTTCGCACGACGACCGGCGGTTGCGTACCGGCGAGAGCGATGGGAAACCCCCGACCACGACTTCATCGATCTCGACTGGGTCGCGCATCTCGACAGTGCCGCGCCGCCGCCCGACGCGCCGCTGTTCGTGCTGTTCCACGGCCTCGAAGGCAGTTCCGGCTCGCACTACGCACTCGCAATGATGGCCACGGCGCGCGCGAAGGGCTGGCACGCGGTCGTCCCCCACTTTCGCAGCTGCAGCGGCGAGTTGAACCGGCAGCCGCGCTTCTACCATCTCGCCGACAGCGCCGAGGTCGACTGGATCCTGCGCCGGCTTGCCGCGCAGCATCGCGGGCCGGTCGTCGCGGCCGGCGTGTCGCTCGGCGGCAATGTGCTGCTGCGCTGGCTCGGCGAGCACCGCAGCGACACGTCGATCGTGCACGCGGCCGCCGCGATTTCGACGCCGATCGATGTGCATGCGGGCGGCCGCGCGCTGTCGCAGGGCTTCGCGATGGTCTATACGCGCAGCTTCCTGAAGACGCTGAAGCGCAAGGCGCTTGCGAAGCTCGACCAGTATCCGGGGCTGTTCGACCGCGACGCGATGCTGCGGGCCGTGACGATGCGCGACTTCGACGAGGTCGTGACCGCGCCGCTGCACGGCTTCGCCGACGCCGACGACTACTGGACGCAGGCCACGACGCGCCCGCTGCTGCCCGCGATCGACGTGCCCACGCTGATCCTCAACGCCCGCAACGATCCGTTCCTGCCCGAATCCGCGCTGCCGAGCGCCGCCGACGTATCGCCGGCCGTCGAGCTCGACCAGCCCGCGCACGGCGGCCACGCGGGATTCATGACCGGGCCGTTCCCCGGCCGCCTCGACTGGCTGTCGGCGCGGGTGTTCGGCTATTGCTCGAAATTCGTCGACCATGGATGACATCGTCAGGCAGGCCCTCGCCAAATGGCCGAACGTTCCGTACTGCACCGGCTGGCTGCTGCTCGACCGGCGCGGCGAGTGGCGGCTGCGCGACGACGCCGCGCAGGCCGCCGGCGAGCTCGGCTCGCCGATCCGGCATGCGGCGCTCAACGCGTTCATCGGGCGCAACTACGAATGCGATGCGCACGGCCAGTGGTTCTTCCAGAACGGGCCGCAGCGCGTGTACGTCGAGCTCTCCTATACGCCGTGGGTCGTGCGCCTGGCCGAGCGCGACGGAGCACTGACGCTGGCCGACCAGACCGGTGCGCCGTTCGAGCCGGACGCCGCGTGGCTCGACGATGCGGGCGGCGTGCTGTTTCGCGCGGTGGGCACGCCGCCGCGCATCGCCGCGCTGCACGACCACGACCTCGGCCTGTTCGCCGATCATGCGGACTTCGACGCGATACCGCCCGTGCTGCGCTGGCGCGACGGGCGCACGCTGCCGCTCGGCAACGTCGCGTGCGTCGACGTGCCGGCGACGTTCGGTTTCGTCGCGAGCCCCGCGCAGCGGGCGCACCGCGCCGCGCCGGACGGCGGCGCCGAAAGCTGACGCGCAACCGCCCTGCCCGCCCGACGGCCGTTATCCGCGGCCGTTCTTCTCGTCCTCGCGCTCTTCCTTGTAGCGCGCCTCGAATTCCAGCAGCCGCGCGCTGATGATCGACTGGTCGTAGAACGACACGTCCTTCGCGTCGCGCGCCTCCTTCAG
This sequence comes from Burkholderia sp. Bp9031, assembly GCF_003857965.1. Classification (NCBI taxonomy): domain Bacteria; kingdom Pseudomonadati; phylum Pseudomonadota; class Betaproteobacteria; order Burkholderiales; family Burkholderiaceae; genus Burkholderia; species Burkholderia sp. Bp9031. Next base: position 147,043 of record NZ_QTPW01000009.1, on the reverse strand, counting down.
CTGGCGAATCGCCGACGGCCACGCGCCGTCGAGTGCCAGCTTCTCCGCGAGCGCCCGGCGCCGCGCGAGTATGTCGCCCTTGCCATCGCTCGCCTTCGCGAGATAGTCCCACCAGTCCGGCTGCTCGGGGTCCGCTTGCGCCTGCGTTCGCGCGAGCGTCTGCGCTTCGGTGAAGCGGCGCGCGGCGATCAGCGCCTGCAGGTGCGCGACGATCGCCGCGTGCGATGCCGGCCAGCGCCGCTGCGCGAGCGCCGCGAGCCGCACCGCGTCGTCGGTTCGGCCCGCGCGGCGGGCAATGTCGGCGGCGAGCACGTCGAGACTCGGCGAACTCGTCGCCGGATCGTCCGCGCGCCGCTCGCGTGCATCGAATGCAGTGCGGGCCGACGCGAGCGCCTTGTCCGCCGCGTCGTACTGGCCGAGCAGCGCGTTCGCGAGCGCGATCCCGTACTCGTTCGCCGCGACGTTCGGTGCCGTGCGATCGTCGATCTCGAGCTGCATCCGGCGCGCCTCCGCCGCGATGTCGTTCGGTGCGCGGTTCTGCAGAATGCGCAGCCGCGCGCGCACGAAGCCGTATTCGGCCGACTGGCGCGGCTGCCGGTACGGCGCGCGGCGCGCGCGATCCTCCATGTCGGCGATCCGCTCGCCCGTCAGCGGGTGCGTGCGCGCATAGGCCGGCACACCCGCGTCGCCCATCGACGCGCGCTCGAGCCGTTCGAAGAAACCCGGCATCCCGTACGGATCGTAGCCGGCGCCCGCGAGCAGCTGGAAACCGACGCGATCGGCCTCGCGCTCGGCCGACCGCGAGAAGCGCAGCTGGTTGTCCACCGCGTACGCCTGCCCGCCCATCGCGATCGCGCTGCCGAGATCGCCGCTTCGCGCGAGCACGCCCGCCAGCACGCCGAGCAGCATCGTCGCGAGCGCGGTGTAGCCGGTCTTCTCGTTCGCGCCGATCATCCGCGCGATGTGCCGCTGCAGCACGTGGCCCATCTCGTGGCCGACCACCGATGCAAGTTCGGATTCCGTCTGCGTCGTGACGACCAGCCCGCTGTTGATTCCGATGAAACCGCCTGGCATCGAAAACGCGTTGATCTGCGGATCGCGCACCGGGAACAGCTCGAAGTCCGGCGTGTAGCCGCCGATGTAGCGCGCCGCCGCCGCGGCCGCGAGCCGCTTCGCAACCGCATTCAGGTAGTCGCGCACGAGCCAGTCGTCGAGATAGTCCGGGTCGCGCCGCACCTCGCGCATCACGCGCTCGCCGAGACGGCGTTCGGCTTGCGGCGTGAGCGCGCCACCGGAGCCGTCGCCGAGGTCGGGCAGTTCCAGCGCGCGCAGCGGTGCGCGCAGGCTCGCGACGGGCGCGGATGCGCCGTCGGCGCCGGAAAACCGGCTTTCCGCGCCGCCGTAGGTGCCGAATACGCCGGTCGCGATGCCGGACGGCACCGTGGAAATCGTCGGCGCGGCGCCGGCCGCCGGCTCGAGCGGCAGCGCGGACGTGCGCTGCGCGTAGCCGCTCGGCGGCACCACGAGCGCCGCCGACAGCAACACGGCAAGCAACTGTTTGACACGCATGGCAGGATAAAGGCGATACCGTCCCGCGCGCCGGGCGCGCATCGCGACGTTTGGTCTGAATATTCGGGTCATTGTACCGATGCGATCCCGACTGTCCGCTGCGGCGGATGCGCCGTCTGCGCGCTTGGCGCCGCGGATGCCGCTGCTATGATAGGCGCCCGTTGAAAGATTGCATCGGATCGGGGCGCGCTTACCGGATTCAACGCCCCGGCCGATCGTGAAGCAGGATCGAGGAACGTGCTCGCGCTTCCTCCGTTCCACTGGAGCATGACATGTCAGGACTTACCCATTTCGACGCCGCCGGCCACGCACACATGGTCGACGTTGGCGGCAAGCAGGAAACGCAACGCATCGCGATCGCGCGCGGCACGATCCGGATGCTGCCGGCGACGTTCGCGCTGATTCGCGACGGCAAGGCGAAGAAAGGCGACGTGCTCGGCGTCGCGCGTATTGCCGCGATCCAGGGCGCGAAGCGCACGGCGGATCTGATTCCGCTGTGTCACCCGCTCGCGTTGACGCGCGTGGCCGTCGAGTTCGAACTCGACGACGCGCTGCCGGGCGTGCACTGCGTCGTGCAGGTCGAGACGTTCGGGCGAACCGGGGTCGAGATGGAGGCGCTGACTGCGGTGCAGGTCGGGTTGTTGACCGTCTACGACATGTGCAAGGCGGTCGATCGGGGGATGGTGATTACCGAGGTGAGCGTGAGGGAGAAGCGTGGCGGGAAGTCGGGGGATTGGAAGGCTCAGGCGTAAGGCTTTGTTTCGTAAGTCCTTTCCTCGATTCCATACCTGCCACCCCGGTATCACCTTCGTCTGACGAAATCGCCTCGAATCTGACTTCTGGCATACGAAAAATCGATCTTGTCCCACTCCTGTCCCACAGGAGACTGGAATGGCTTCAATTCGCCAACGAGACGGGAAATGGCAAGTACGTGTTCGGCGTCGAGGATTCGCCGACGAAGCAAAAACGTTCAACACGCGCACCGATGCGGAGCGATGGGCGCGATCCGTCGAAACGGAGATGGATCGCGGAAGCTTCGTCAGTCGTAGCGAGGCTGAAGCGAACTCGCTCGAAGACATCATCAACCTCTACATCGCCGACGTATGATGCTTATCACCAGCGGGCTTCACGCGTCCGGGTTCTCGCTGCTTCGCCCGCAATACGAGTCTCTGGTTCGAGGAATCTGGTTGCTGTACGCTGCATTCGAGAATTGCGTGGCAAGACTCAGTGCCCCCCCTGACTGAAGAGAATGCACGGAGAGCGAACGATGGGCGGATGCTGGCCGACATGCTAAAGGAACTGGACACCAGCGATGCGCCAACATCCCTGCTTGAACAGGTGAAAAAGTTTCGTGATGTCGCGTGGAAAGCCCTGAACAGCTACACACATGGAGGACTTCACCCTCTCGCAAGAACTGCCAGCGGCTATCCGCCACAACTGACTATCGATGTCCTGAAAAACTCCAACGGGCTTACTTGCATTGCCGCTCAGTTAGCGTCCGTGCTTTCCGGCGCCCCGGAGAACATGCAGCCCGTCCGACAGTTGCATATCGACTTTGCAGACTGCATTCCAATCATCTGACCTGCCTCGATGGAGTTCGTGGCACCGCCCGGAATGAAATCTCGTCATCGAACGATGGAACGGGCCATTCCTTCATCGCAGTCACCCTGCAAGCAGCGCGACAAGAATACCGAAAATTTCTCTTTCATCTCCCACGTCGGGTTGCTAACCTGCCTCCCGCTGAAAAATACTAGGGACATGGGATGGAGCGCGAACTGTTTCAACGTTTCTCGAATGATCTGATGCGTCTTGGTGCGGACGGGATGACCGCACCACAATTCAGTCTCGGAAAATCAGGCGTCTACGAGCTTCGGTACACACCCTTCGAGTACGTCAACCGGGAAGCAAAGTTGGTGATCGTCGGAATCACTCCCGGCAATACACAGCTTGAACTGTCGTATGGCAAGGCGCAGGAGCTGCTCCGACACGGGCACCCGACGGACATGATTCTCCGAGAAATCAAGAAGGCCGGGGCCTTCGGTGGTCCATCGATGCGACCGAATCTATTGAAGATGCTGCGGCACTTCGGGTTCGAACGACTACTTGGAATCGGGGATGTTGAATCGCTTTGGGGTTCGCACGCCGACCTCCTGCAATCGACATCGGTAGTACCGCATGCTGCGTTCAAGGCTGGAAAAATGTTCGCGGGGAGCTTCGATGAAGTCTTGGCATCACCGCTTCTCAGCGAATGCTTCCGTGACTGCTTCGTCCCGTCGGTGCGGGAAATGGCATCGGACACACTGTTTGTCGGCCTTGGCCCTTGCCCTGAAGCCGCGTTGGACTGGTGCGTCCGTCATGGCGCACTCCAACGCAAGCAGGTCCTGGGGGCGTTCTGCCATCCGTCCGGTGCGGGCGGCAGCACAACGCGCTACTACCTTCGAGAAGTCGCCAAGGGAGAACTTGACGCCAAGAATCCGGTCTTGCGCCGGACCGGCTGGCTTGACCGTGCCTATGAGCAGATGCATGCCGCAACGGCTTCGCTGCTTGGTCGAACTACGCCGAAGCCATCAGCACGGCGCGATCAAGAGACAGCAATGCCGACGCCCAACGTGCCGTCGTCTGCACCGTTGAAACCGGCAACGCCCAAGGTCTCCGACATCGCGACGTGCGCCACGGCTAACGACGAGGTCGCCACCATCCTTGCCGAAGTCCAGAAGGCCGGATACACGCTGACGAAACAAACATCGAAAGTGGCCGAATTCGCGACCCCTAGCGGTCAGACCATCTACTTGGTCAAGACCACATCGAGGATGAATCGCGTCAATCTGATGGTGCATCCCGGCCTGATGCCTGACGAGGTGATGGCATTGCCGGGAGTTGCATCGGTCAGCCACGAACATCGTTTCCACTCGAACATGTCGCGGTTTCCGAAGCGGCTGAACCGTGGGGCGACCGAAACCGCGTATGGATGGCAAGTGAGTCTCGACACATTCGATGACCTTCCGCGCTTCCTTGCTGCATTCGCTGATTGGGCCACGCCGGTCGGTGCGCACCGAGACATCATCACGCGTCAACCGACATGACCTGCTGAGACGGGATGAGCTTCGGCGGCGGGACACACTTGCAGATACAAAGGTCATCATTCAGTGCCACACGCCGACCGTCTGGTCCCGTCATCGGCAACCGTGGGCCGTCGCACTGAATCTTGCCAATCGTTTTACACACCGGGCAAAACACATCGTCCTCTTCATGTGCGATGTGCTTGCCATCAAGTTCAAACGGCGTTGCCCTTGCCCGGACCGTTCCGGCCACGGTCGTGTGATCGCCGTCGAGGATCATATATCGGGTCATTTGTTGTTGCCCAAGTCACATCCCGAAACGAACGAGTACAAAGGTGTGATCTTTGCCAAGCAATCATCCATGCGGGGCCAAGCCTCCGATTAAAAAAGCGAGTCGCGCCATTCCAACGCCCACACACCAGCCCACCAGAAGAGGGCCAATTTCGCCCGTGTACTCACTGTCGTACTTCCAAGCGGCAACAAATAGCAACGGCACCGGCACGGCGATCATTCCCGCCATCTTGGGCCAGTCGGCATACGGTGCGAATATCTGAAGCGCGCTGCTCGCAAGTGCCCAGCAAGGCAGTCCAAGGACGAACAACAACCAGCCAAACCCTATCAACGTCACCGGGTGCGCACGCCTCTTCGCTTCATTAGGTTGGTTCACTTCGAGCGATCTTCCTGTCGGTTACAAAAGGGGCCATCCGCCTGTAGTCTTCCCGGCGTGGAATCAGATCAAGCCTGATCAAGGTATGCGACAAGTTCCCATGCAACGGGTGCCATGTGCTGCCGCGTACCCATCATGCTGTCGAGAACCGCAAGCCGTCGTGGTTCATGCACGACGACGGACGGCAACGAGTCGCCCTTTAGAAATCTGCGTTTCGCATCGCCGACCTGACCGGCATCCAGTTTCGCGCACCACACCCCATCTTCCGGGCACTGCTGGCCGGTGTGCGCGACGGTCCCCAACGGCAGACGTGCCGCAAGGGTCTGCGGCTGATCTTGTTGCGAAATCTTCTCGGTCTTCCCTTCGAGCGGCAAACCAGTTTTCGGATCGAGATTTTGGGCCTTCGCCATCTCATTGACCACCTCGTCCGACGGCTTCTGCGGCGGGACAGCGGCGTCCTGCTCCTTCTGCCATTGGAATGTGCCATCCCACGGCGGAAGCTTTGCGGGCGGAAGCGGCACGACCTTGTCGATGTCCGGAACCTTGGGATTGCGTCCGTCGTTACCGTCGATGAACTTACCGATCAACGCGTATCGACGTGTCCGCTCCACATCATTTGGAAGCGACAGATATGAAAGTCGATCAGACTGAGGGGGGGCCTTGAACCCATTTTCGAGCGCCAAAGCCGCTTGGGTGCTGCCTGCCGCTACCCCCTTCTGAAAGGCATCGACCGCGTCGCTATACGATGCGTTATTTTTTAAATTAATTCCCAGCGCGTTGGCTGCCTCACCGTACCCCTGGTCAGTCGCACACCGACGCATCTGGCGCGCAATATCCGGGGCCTTGTCATGAGGGGCCAGCAACTCGGCAACATATGTCTGCGCTTCCGGGTTGCCGAGATCGGCGGCCTTCCGGAAATACCGCAGCGCCATCTCGGCATCTTGCCCCAGTCCATACCCCGTTTCGAGATAGTGGCCGATGTCGTAATAGCCCGATGGGATGCCTTGTTGGATCAATCGCACAGCAAGCGCCACCGTTTCCTTCGGTGCATCGGGCGAGTCCGCCAAACCGTCAGAAATCAGCGACTGAAGATTCTGGTTGGCCTTGTAGTGCCCGTGCGCCGCCGCGATCCGGTAATAGCGAGCAACCTCGTTGAAATCTTTCGGACCGTCCCGCTTTTCCAAATAACGCGCGTAGCGGAACAAACTGTCTGCCTGCGGATCAAGCGACGGCAAATGATCGGCCTGATGCGTGCAGGTAAAAGCGAGATTCGCACGCATGGCGCTCATGTCTGGCAATGATGTCACTGGCGCTTCCTTTTTCGTGCAAGCGCAGGCTACTAGAGCAAGCGCAATGATGGTGGCATATCGGTTCATGAATCAGTCGGAACGGGTAATCTTGTTCGAGGTTCGCATAAAGCCGATTAGAGATGCAGCGGGGGACTGGTCGCCAGCCCTCTGAAAATCGGCGCAGTTCATCGTAACGGGTACATCACCGACATCGAGACTCGCGTAATGCCGGTGCAGCATGTCTCCACGCTTCGACGCATGTCCAAGGATGCATCGAATCGCGTAAACGCGCGCTTGGCGAATGGGCAGGTATTGTTGTCCAAGTCTTGTCCAAACGCTGTCCAAGTTCATTAACCGATTTGGGCAAGATCGAACGCTTCGGCGACAGTAAGTCTTTGATTTACAAGACCATCAACCCAAGGCTTTGCACCGGAACCAGAATGTGCAAGGCGGTCGATCGAGGGATGGTGATTACCGAGGTGAGCGTGAGGGAGAAGCGTGGCGGGAAGTCGGGGGACTGGAAGGCGGAGGACGTAGCGGGCTGAAGCACGCCTGTCCGGGGCAGTTCGGGATGAATCGTCGGTCGTAACGATTCCTCATTTCGAACAATAGAAAATCAGAAGAACACGTTCAACGGCCGCGATTTCGTCGACGAATGGCTTGACGTGGACGATGCGCTCGCGCGCGAATGGAGCGAACCTGCGGCCGCAGCGGCGGCGCTGAAAGCCCGGCAGGCGTTCAATGCGGAAAGCAAGGCGCCCGATATCGGGTTCGCGTGTGGACCCGTACGCGGCTGCTCGGACAGCAAGGATCGCTTCCAGGTGGAACTGGATCTGACGGGCAAGGATGGAAACACCGTGGCGCGGCGCTATGCGCTGATCCGCCAGGAACGCAACGGCTTCACGATGCTGGGGCTGCGCAAGGCGGCCGAGCCGGCGTGCCGCCGTGCGAACCTGATGCCGTAGCACTGAACCTCGGCGGCGCGATGAGACGGCGCTCCGGCATAGCGGCGTCGGACAGGAAACGACAGCAAACACGGCGCGACGCGGTATAACCCGCCGCACCGGCCGCGCATCATTCGGCGCGTCGCGGCTCGAACACGAACGGTTGCGTAAGCAGAAACGGGTTCGCGGTGGCACCGGTCTGCGCGCAGGTCGCATGCGTCATCGCATCGACGGCCGCGCGGTCTGCCGCCGCGTTGCGGCTGCTCGTCGTCACGGTAACGTTCTGCGCTTCGCCCGAGGTCGTCATCAGCGCGCGCACGAGCACGGTGACCGGACGTGTGAGCGGCTTCGCGCCATCCGGATAGACGGCGCGCGGAATGTGGCAGGTCAGCTTGCTTTCCTGCGACGACGACAGCATCGCGCAGCCGGAAAACAGCAAGGCGACGGCAGGCAGGATCAGGATGGTCGAGCGAAGGGCCATGGTCGAATATCGTTCTTCAGTATTGTTCCGGACGAACGCCGCGCCGGCGGACATCGCCCGGCCGCGTCGCGTGCATCGCCCTGCGCCGCGGCCATCGGACCGGCGCCCCGTTATGGCCGCACGACCGATGACTACCGGTCGCGATCCTGCTTGGCGGGTTCCCGGAGACCGGCGCCAGCGTTCGCGTCGGCGGCCCGCACCGGGCAGCCATGCACGCGAACGCTTTCGCGCATTGTGCATGCGCCGCCCCGCGCATGGCAGCGATTTGACAATGGTTGACGCGAATCGCGCCGGATTCGGCAGGCATCCATTCCCTACGGGAAGCAATCGCCGCACCGTCCGGGTACGCCACCGCTCCCCCGCCTCACTGCAATCCGGCCAGCGCCGGGATTCCCCGCCCGGCGCTGCGCGACATCACTCGGAATCGTCGTCCGACTCGTCATCGTCCGCTTCGGGCGGCACGTCCCCATACTTCGCAACGACGGCCGCCTTGAACGCCTTCAACGCCGGCTGCTGGTCGCACAGCTTGTACAGCGACGCCAGTTGCTGCGGCCAGTCCTTCAATTCCTTCGCGAACACATGCAGGCGCGCGACCGTATCGAGCGCGTCGGCTTCGCGACCGGCCAGCGCCTGCAGCGCCGCATAGCGGCGCAGCACCGTCTCGCCGGGCAGCAGCGCAATGGCGCGCTCGTGCGCGACGAGCTTGAGCGGCAGGTTGTCCGGAGAAATCGTCAGCAGCGTGGCCGCTCCGTAATCGCCCCACGCACCGAATAGCAGCGACGGCGCATCGCGGTACTGCGCAGCCGGGTCGTTGCCGTAATACAGCACTTCAGCGCGCTGGTAGTCGCGCAGCACGGGCACCGCCGCCAGCACGCCGCCGACCGACAGCACCGCGAACAGCCCGAACGCCAAGCGGCCCGGCAGGATGCGCAGCGGCTTCACGTCGAGCAGGCCGATCACGAACATCGCCGGCAGCAGGAAGAACATGTACTGCTGCGGATATTCGACGAGCGCATGCATCAGCAGGATGCCGATCAGCGCGAGGCCGAACACGCGCGTGCTCGACTGCGGCGCGCGCACCGCGCGCACGAACCACGTCACGAGCGCGACGACGAGCACGCCGAGACCGGCGAGGCCGGATTTCGCGAGCAGGTCGATGAAGATGTCGTGCGAGTTGTTCGCGATCTCGACACCGCCGAGCGTGCGCACGAGCGCGAACTGGTGCGACGGGAATTCGCCCCAGCCGACGCCGAGCAACGGATGCTCGCGGAACATCGCGAGCCCGTACTTCCACAGCGCGAGGCGCGGCGCGATCTGCCCCGCGTCGCGCATCCGGTCGGCCGCCGACTCGGCGAGCCCCAGGTGGAAGTGCACGTTGGCCCAGCGCACCGCGACGTTCACCGCAACGAAGGCCACCGCGAGCGCGACCGGAATCAGCCATGCGCGGCGGTTGCCCGGCGTGCGGCGCGACTCGAGCCATGCCATCCAGAATCCCGCGACGACCATCACCGCGACCTGCAGCCACGGGCCGCGCGACACCGTCAGCGCGAGACCGACCGACAGCATGATCGACAGCGCGAACCATGCCCATGCCGCGAGCCGGCGCGTCTGCACCAGATACAGCGCGCCCGCGAGCGCGAACGCGATGTAGGTCGCCAGGTGGTTCGCCTGCGCCATGTTGCCGTACGGACGGCGATCGACCGCGATGTTGTACATCACGACGAACGGCGACACGGCGGATTCGAGATGGAACAACTGCACGACCTGGCTCGCGACGGCGAGCACGCCGCCGATGAGCAGCGCGCCGGCCATCATTCGCGCGGTGGCTTCGGCAAGCCCCTCGCGCGCGAGCGTGTAGCCGGCCTGCATCGCGACCAGCGCAGCGGCCAGATAGCCGACCGCGAGCCAGTTCATTGACGGCACCTTCAGCGGCATCAGCGCGACCTGCGCGATCAGTACCGCCGCGAACCCGAGCGGTGCGACGAACGCGGCCGGCGCGGCGAACGGCTCGGCCGGGCGGCCCGTGCGCGCAAGCAGGACGACGGAGAGCCCCACCAGCAGATACAGCACCAGTGCGGCAAATTCGGAATAAAAGGTCGGGATCGGATACGTGTGATTCGTGATCGAGTACGGCACGATCAGGGCGACAGCCAGCGCAACGAGCGGCAACGAACGGGAAAAAGTAGAAGGCATGAGCAAACCGGATGTCAGCAACCGGCGCACTATACAAAACTTTCCTCCCTCTGTGCGGGCCCGTCGCGCCGTCATCCGATACGGCAGGGCCAGCACGGCGGGCCGGCACGGCAGACGCCGCGCCGTGCACACCGTCACGCACCGGCCCGTACGCCGTCGACATTACGCGCGGCATTCCGCCGGCGCATATTTCGCGGGCAACGTCGCCGCCTCCGCTGGCAACGGACCCGCTCCCGGCGCCGGAAGCGACGACGCAGCCTTGCCGGCGGCAAAGCATTCCCAGGCAATCACGCCGGCCTGCATCGCGCCCTTTTTCAGCGGCACCCGTGCAGTCGGCGTCTCGGCCTTGTCCGGCGCGGACGGCACCAGGACGAGCGTATTCGCACCGGCCGCGGCGACGCGGGCGGTAAACGCCACCGTGATCTGGCCCGTATCGGCGTCGATACGAACGGATTCGACGTTGCGCGTGGCGGCGGGCGGACTGTAGCCGCCGTCGAGGCCCGCGCCGCTCGCGGCGTTGTCGGCGACCGCCAGCCGCGCGGACGACGCGAGCGCGAGCCCCTCGCCGACGCGCGACCGCGCGAGGTAATCCTGGTACGCGGGAATCGCATAGGCCGCGATCACGCCGACGATCGCGAGCACGATCATCAACTCGATCAGCGTGAAGCCGGCGGGCCGCCAGCGCGGCACCGGGCGGCGCGCGCGCCGCAGATCGGCGGCGATGCGACGGAACAGGGAAACGGAAAAGGCTTCGAACATGACTGGCTCCGGAAACGAAAAACGCCTGCCGAATCAGGCAGGCGTTTCGATCGTAGCCAGCGGGCCGCGGCCCCGGCAGTCGGCCGGACGGCCAACGTCAATGCGCGTGCGGAACGCTGCGGCGGCGCCGGAGCGCGTATCCGGTGGCAACGACGAACAGCGCGCCGGCGACGCTCGCGCCATAGATCGCGGCCGACGTATCGAGCACCGGCCAGCGATCGCCGACCGGGTCGTGCACCATCAGCCCGCCGGCGATCCAGCCGAGCAGCCCGGCGCCCAACGCGACGACGATCGGGAATCGGTCGAGCAGCTTCAGCACCAGCGTGCTGCCCCACACGATGATCGGCACGCTGACGACGAGCCCGAAGATCACGAGCGCCAGCCGGTGCGACGGATCGGCCTGCTCGGCCGCGCCGGCAATCGCGATCACGTTGTCGAGGCTCATCACGGCGTCGGCGATCACGATCGTCTTCACCGCGTCCCACAGCCGGTCGGCAGGCTTCACGTTGTCGTGCGCGTCGGCATCCGGCGCCATCAGCTTGATGCCGATCCACAGCAGCAGCAGGCCGCCGCCGAATTTCAGGAACGGCACGTCGAGCAGCACGACCGCGAACGCGATCAGCGCAACCCGCAGCAGGATCGCGCCGGCCGTGCCCCACACGACGCCGCGCAGCCGCTGGTTGGCCGGCAGGTTGCGGCACGCGAGCGCGATCACGACGGCGTTGTCGCCGCCGAGCAGGATGTCGATGATGACGATCTGGAACACGGCGCCCCAGTGCAGCGACGTCAGGAATTCAAGCATGAGGAATATAGGTAGGTGCGGGGCAACGACTGTCTGACAGGCGACCCGGTTCATCGCCGGCGCATGCATCGCGCATGCCCGGGGCTTACAAATTCATTGCGCGAGCATAACAAAAAACGCCGGCAGAGCCGGCGTTTTTTGCAGGACGAACCACGCGGAAATTACAGCGCCTTCTTCAGGAGGCGACCCATTTCCGACGGGTTGCGCGTGACGGTGATGCCGCACGCTTCCATGATTTCCAGCTTCGCTTCGGCCGTATCCGCACCGCCCGAGATCAGCGCGCCGGCGTGGCCCATGCGCTTGCCCGGGGGCGCCGTGACGCCCGCGATGAAGCCGACGACCGGTTTCTTCATGTTGTCCTTGATCCACTGAGCGGCGTTGGCTTCGTCCGGACCGCCGATTTCGCCGATCATCACGACCGCGTCCGTATCCGGATCGTCGTTGAACATCTTCATCACGTCGATGTGCTTCAGACCGTTGATCGGGTCGCCGCCGATACCGACTGCCGACGACTGGCCGAGGCCCAGTGCCGTCAGCTGCGCAACGGCTTCATACGTCAGCGTGCCCGAACGCGACACGACGCCGATGCGGCCCTTGCGGTGGATGTGACCCGGCATGATGCCGATCTTCAGTTCGTCCGGCGTGATCGTGCCCGGGCAGTTCGGCCCGAGCAGCAGCGTCTTGCGGCCTTCGCGACGCATACGGTCCTTCACTTCGATCATGTCGCGGACAGGGATGCCTTCCGTGATGCAGATCGCGAGATCCAGGTCGGCTTCGACCGCTTCCCAGATCGCAGCGGCTGCGCCTGCCGGCGGAACGTAGATGACCGACACGGTCGCGCCGGTCTCTTCCTTCGCTTCCTTGACGCTCGCGTAGATCGGAATGCCTTCGAAATCTTCGCCGGCCTTCTTCGGGTTCACGCCCGCGACGAATGCTTCGCGGCCGTTTGCGTATTCACGGCAGGCGCGCGTATGGAACTGACCGGTTTTGCCGGTAATGCCCTGCGTGATGACCTTCGTGTCCTTGTTGATCAGAATCGACATGTATTTTGACCTCTGTTCGATTGGCGTCGCGAGCTAACCGCGCCGCCATGCGTGTTCGTTGAGCGCGCCAAGAAAACGCCGGGCCGCCCCAAGTTTTCTTGACTCCCCCGAGGGGCCTGGCGCGTAGCGTCAGGTCTGGGGGCGCTTCTTTACTTGCCTTCGGCAGCCGCGACGACCTTCTGCGCAGCTTCTTCCATGCTGTCCGCCGAGATGATCGGCAGGCCCGAATCGGCCAGCATCTTCTTGCCGAGGTCCTCGTTCGTGCCCTTCATGCGCACGACGAGCGGCACGTTCAGGTTCACGGCCTTCGAACCGGCGATCACGCCTTCCGCGATCACGTCGCAGCGCATGATGCCGCCGAAGATGTTCACGAGGATCGCCTTCAGATCCGGGTTCTTCAGCATCAGCTTGAACGCTTCGGTGACCTTCTCGGTCGTCGCGCCGCCGCCGACGTCCAGGAAGTTCGCCGGCTCGCCGCCGAACAGCTTGATCGTGTCCATCGTCGCCATCGCGAGGCCTGCGCCGTTCACGAGACAGCCGATGTTGCCGTCGAGCGAGATGTACGCGAGATCGAACTTCGACGCTTCGATTTCAGCCGGATCTTCTTCGTCCAGATCGCGGTACGCGACGATTTCCGGGTGGCGGAACAGCGCGTTCGAGTCGAAGTTGAACTTCGCGTCGAGTGCGATGACCTTGCCGTCGCCGGAAACGTTCAGCGGGTTGATTTCAGCCAGCGACGCGTCGGTTTCCCAGAATGCCTTGTACAGGCCTTGCAGGATCGCGCGCGCTTGCGGAATCGACGCAGCCGGCACGCCGATCTTCGCGGCGAGGTCGTCGGCCTGGGCGTCGAGCAGGCCCGTCGACGGCTCGACGATGACCTTGTGGATCAGTTCCGGGTGCTTTTCGGCAACTTCTTCGATGTCCATGCCGCCTTCGCTCGAACCCATCAGAACGATCTTTTGCGACACGCGATCGACGACGAGGCTGACATACAGTTCCTGCTTGATGTCGGCGCCTTCTTCGATCATCAGACGGTTGACCTTCTGGCCTTCCGGACCGGTCTGGTGCGTGACGAGCTGCATGCCGAGGATCTGGCTCGCGTATTCGCGAACCTGCTCGATCGACTTCGCCACCTTCACGCCGCCGCCCTTGCCACGGCCACCCGCGTGAATCTGAGCCTTCACGACCCAAACCGGGCCGCCGAGCTCTTCTGCCACCTTGACGGCCTCGTCAACCGAGAACGCCGGCTTGCCGCGCGGTACCGCGACTCCGAATTTCCGCAGGATTTCCTTACCCTGGTACTCGTGAATCTTCATGCGTGATTCCCTTCAGTCTGAGAGTTGGATGAAATGTCGCTTAGGACGCTTCTTCGAATGATTTCCGTTCATTCCTTCGTGCTGCCTTCACCGGGCATATCCGGCCGAATCGGGCCATACCAGCGCGGGTAGTACTGCCGAACCACCTCGCCGTCGAACCGCAGCGCCCGGCAGCGGCCGAGCTGGAAAGGCGGTTCGGCGTGCACGCCGTCGTGATCCGGCCCTTCGCCGCCCTCCTCGCGCACGTTCCACACGTCACCGGCGAACGCCTGGATCGCTGCCGTCGGCAGCACGGCGCATAGTTCGGTGAGATGGGAGCAGCCTGCGACGCCGGCGAGCAGCCGGTTCGCGTTGCGGCGGAAATTGCGGAAGAGGTTGAGCCCGATGAGGGCCCGATAGGCGGGAGTGGCGGATTGACAGTGACCGGGATAAGGAACCCATTCCGACGACGCTTCGGCGTCGACGACATTGAGGTCACGATCGATAGTCACGCGCAGCCAGAGTTCGTGGATCGGCAGGCCCTGGGGCCGGATGCCCGACGCAAGCGCGACGTCGCGCGGCTTGTGGTCGGTCAGGCAGGCTTCGATGTCCCACAAGCCGTCGTCGCGCTCGTAGGCTTCCGCTCGGATTGCGCGTCGATGTCGCAACTGACGGGGCACGGGCTCGGATAGCGGCATGCTGGAGGTTGAGGCCGAAGAGGAAAACCCGTGGATTTTAGCATATCGGGTATTTGAGGCATCCGGCCGCGACGGCGGGTATTCCCGCCTGTCCGGAAACGGTTGCATTGCAGCAAAATCGCGCGCAGCGCGCGCGACCGAATCGGTTAATCGTCGATCGGGAAATCGTCGCCGACCTTCAGCAACTTCACGATGGTCGCGCTCGAAAAGCCGCGCGCGGCGAGAAAGCGCGCCTGCTTCGCGCGCTCGGCCGGCGTTTGCGGCAGTGCACCGAATTTCTTGCGCCAGACGGCCTGTGCACGTGTCAACTCGGTCTCGCGCAATTGTGCATTCACTTCCTCGACGAGACTGTCGCCGACCGCATGGCGCTTCAGTTCACTGACGATGCGTGCGACGCCGACACGCGACGCGCGGCGATGCACGAGGCTTTCGGCAAAGCGCGCATCGGACAGCCAGCCCTCCTTCTCCAGCGCATCGAGCACCGGTTCGACCGATTCGTCCTCGCCGACGTACGGCGCGAGCTTGCGCGCGAGTTCGGCGCGGCTGTATTCGCGCCGGGACAGGTAGCCGAGCGCGCGGCCCTTCAGCGAACGCGGCGGTTTCGACGATTTGCGCTCGGTGGGTGCCGACTCGTTGCCGGAAGCCGCGCCGGCAGAGCTGCCGGATGCGCGGCGCGGGCGGCGTGGATGCTGGCTGCTGCGCGTATACACATCTTCCTTGACCGGCGCAGCCGCATCGGCCGCGCGCTCGCCCGGGAAGCTGACACCGGACACGCGACGACTCGACCGGTCATGCGCGTCGAACGATTCTTCGTCGTCGAACGGATCGACCGGCACGGTAATCTCAAACGAAACGAGGGCATCGTCGGATGCCCTCGTCGCGGTGCGGTTCGCGGCATGACTGCCCGCGCCCCGCCGGTCGGCCCCCGAGGATTCGGCTCGCCGGCCGGAGCGACCCGCCGTTTCGGGCGCGTCGCTCGGTTCCGGTTCGCCAGCCTGACCTCGGCGCCCGACCATCACTCTTCTTCGTCCATCGCCTCGGCTTCGTTGCCTGCGCCATCGGGCATCGCAGCGACGCCAAGCGACTCACGAATGCGGTTCTCGATCTCGCGGGCGATTTCCGGATTCTCGCGCAGGAATTCACGCGCGTTGTCCTTGCCCTGACCGATCTTCTCGCCGTTGTAGCTGTACCAGGCGCCTGCCTTGTCGACGATCTTCGCCTGCACGCCGAGATCGATGATCTCGCCCTGACGCGAAATGCCTTCGCCATACAGGATGTCGAAGATCGCTTCGCGGAACGGCGGCGACACCTTGTTCTTGACGACCTTCACGCGGGTTTCGTTGCCGATCACCTCGTCGTTCTTCTTGATCGAGCCGATCCGGCGGATATCCAGACGCACCGACGAGTAGAACTTGAGCGCGTTGCCGCCCGTTGTGGTTTCCGGGTTGCCGAACATCACGCCGATCTTCATCCGGATCTGGTTGATGAAGATCACGAGGCAGTTCGTGCGCTTGATCGTGCCCGTCAGCTTGCGCAGCGCCTGCGACATCAGGCGAGCCTGCAGGCCCGGCAGCGAATCGCCCATCTCGCCTTCGATTTCAGCCTTCGGCACGAGTGCCGCGACCGAGTCGATCACGATCATGTCGATCGAGCCCGAGCGCACCAGCGCATCGGTGATTTCGAGCGCCTGCTCGCCGGTGTCCGGCTGCGAGATCAGCAGCTCCGGCACATTCACGCCGAGCTTCGCTGCATATTGAACGTCGAGTGCGTGCTCGGCGTCGATGAAGGCTGCCGTGCCGCCCAGCTTCTGCAGTTCGGCGATGACCTGCAGCGTGAGCGTGGTTTTACCGGACGATTCCGGACCGTAGATCTCGACCACCCGGCCGCGCGGCAGGCCGCCGACGCCAAGTGCGATATCCAGACCCAGCGAGCCCGTGGAGACAACCTGGATGTCTTCGGTCGCTTCGCCGTCGCCCATCCGCATGATCGATCCTTTGCCGAACTGCTTCTCGATCTGCGCGAGTGCGGCCGCCAGCGCCTTGCTCTTCTCGGCGGTCATCCCGGAGCCCTTCTTGCTATCTTCCATGAATCGTCCTTTGCTATGATGAGCAGCGTCTGTTAGAGGCGCGCCCGCTTTCAAGCGCCGCCCACGAATGCAGACACTGTATAAAAAAACAGTGTTTTATGCAAGCCCGCAATGCAGGCTGCGTTGTACACGGATAACTTCGGAGACAGCCGCGCCGGCGTGAACGCCCCGCCGGCCACCGGTCAGCAACATGCGAATTCTCATCGCCGAAGACGACAGCATACTCGCGGACGGCCTGACCCGGTCACTCCGCCAATCGGGCTATGCGGTCGACCACGTGAAGAGCGGCGTCGATGCCGATACCGCGCTGTCGATGCAGACCTTCGACCTGCTGATCCTCGATCTCGGACTGCCCAAGATGTCCGGGCTCGACGTGCTGAAGCGCCTGCGCGCGCGCAATTCCAATCTCCCCGTGCTGATCCTGACCGCCGCCGACAGCGTCGACGAGCGCGTGAAGGGGCTCGACCTCGGCGCGGACGACTACATGGCCAAGCCGTTCGCACTCAACGAACTCGAGGCACGCGTGCGCGCGCTGACCCGGCGCGGCGCGGGCGGCGGCCCGACCGTCGTGCGCCACGGCTCGCTCGCGTTCGACCAGGTCGGCCGCATCGCGTATGCGAACGATCGCGTGCTCGACCTGTCCGCGCGCGAACTCGGTCTGCTCGAAGTACTGCTGCAGCGCATCGGCCGGCTCGTGTCGAAGGAGCAGCTCGTCGACCATCTGTGCGAATGGGGCGAGGAAGTCAGCAACAACGCGATCGAAGTGTACGTGCACCGGCTGCGCAAGAAGATCGAGCCGAGCGGCGTGCGGATTTCCACCGTGCGCGGCCTCGGCTACTGCCTCGAGAAAGTCGCGCCCGCGGCACCGGCCGACACGGCCGCGCCCCAGCCCGCGGCGGCCGGCACGCCGCTGCGCTGAACACGGCCGTCGCCGCGATGGCCACGCCGGCCCGTTCCCGCCATCCGACCGGCGAGCAGCCGTCCGCCGCCGATGCCGCGCGCGACGCGCGCTACGAGAACCCGTTCGCGCCGCCCGACGAAACCGACACGCCCGAGGCCGCACGCCCGCGCTCGCTGTTCGGCGAAATCCTCGACTGGATGCTCGCGCCGCTCCTGCTGCTGTGGCCGATGAGCATCGCCGTCACCTATCTCGTCGCGAAGACGATCGCGAACGGCCCGTTCGATCGCGCCCTCGAGACCAACGCATACGTGCTCGCGCGGCAGATCCATCCGGTCAATGGCGTCGCCGAGTTGACGCTGCCGCAGCAGACGCGCGACTTCCTGCGCGCGGACAACATCGACAGCGTGTACTTCCAGGTGCTCGGCACGCGCGGCGAGCTGGTCGCGGGCGAGGCCGACATGCCGCTGCCGCGCGACGAGGACCGCCCACCGCCGGGCGTCGTCGTGTTCCGCGACGACCTGCTGCGCGGCAACGACGTGCGCGTCGCGTATACGACTGTCGCGCTGCCGGAGTCGAGCGGCACGCAGCCCGTGCTCGTGCAGGTCGGCGAGACGCTCGACAAGCGCAACGCGCTCGCGAACGACATCATCAAGGGCGTGATCCTGCCGCAGTTCGTGATCCTGCCGCTCGCGATCCTGCTCGTCTGGTTCGGGCTGTCGCGCGGGCTCGCGCCGCTCAACGCGCTGCAGGCGCACATCCGCGCGCGGCGGCCCGACGACCTGTCGCCCGTCGAGGCGCAGCGCGCGCCGCCCGAGATCGAGCCGCTCGTCACGTCGTTCAACGACCTGCTCGCGCGTCTCGAACAGAACATGGCACTGCAGAAACGCTTCATCGCCGACGCCGCGCACCAGATGAAGACGCCGCTCGCGGGGCTGCGCACGCAGGCCGAATTCGCGTTGCGCCAACCGGTGCCGCCCGACGTGCAGCGCTCGCTCGAGCAGATCGCGACGAGTTCCGAGCAGGCCGCGCGGCTCGTCACGCAACTGCTCGCGCTCGCGCGCGCCGAGAATCGCGCGAGCGGACTGACGTTCGAGCCGGTCGAGATCGCCGCGCTGGCACGGCGCACGGTGCGCGACTGGGTGCAGGCCGCGCTCGCGAAGCGGATGGACCTCGGCTACGAAGGCCCGGAGGATGACGCGCCGCTCGACGTCGACGGCAATCCGGTGATGCTGCGCGAGATGCTCGGCAACCTGGTCGACAACGCGATCCGCTACACACCCGAAGGCGGCCGCATCACCGTGCGCGTGCGGGCCGAGCGTGCGGCGCGGCGCGTGCATCTCGAGGTCGAGGACACCGGGCCCGGCATCCCGCCCGCCGAGCGCGACCGCGTGGTCGAGCGCTTCTACCGGATCCTCGGCCGCGAAGGCGACGGCAGCGGCCTCGGGCTCGCGATCGTGCGCGAGATCGCCGCGCAGCACGGCGGCACGCTAACGCTCGACGATCATGTCTACCAGCAGGCGCCGCGCCTCGCCGGCACGCTCGTGCGCATCAGCCTGCCGCTGTCGGAAGCCGTCCCGGCTCCCGCCTGACACGCGCGCGCCCATACCGCGTACCGCCCCGCGATCGCATCGAAACCGGCGCTTTACCGCCCGTTTGCGACACGATCGGGGCGCGAAGCGGCCGATTCGGCGCGGGTTAACGCGCAGTCGTTTTGTGCCCGCGAGTCAGTGCGCCGTAAGTTTCCCTGCCAATAATCGTCGACAGGCCCGCCCACCCAAGGCGGCCGCATATCTATATCAAGGGACTTGGAGACGATTCATGGCAACGTTAGGCGGGCAAATTTCGCACGCGCCGATGACGGGCGAAGAGAAGAAGGTGATCTTCGCGTCGTCGCTGGGCACCGTGTTCGAGTGGTACGACTTTTACCTGGCCGGCTCACTCGCGGCCTACATCAGCAAGAGCTTCTTCTCCGGGGTCAATCCGACCGCCGCCTTCATCTTCACGCTGCTCGGCTTCGCGGCCGGCTTCGCCGTGCGGCCATTCGGCGCGATCGTGTTCGGCCGGCTCGGCGACCTCGTCGGCCGCAAGCACACGTTCCTCGTGACGATCGTGATCATGGGCATCTCGACCTTCGTGGTCGGCTTCCTGCCCGGCTACGCGTCGATCGGCATCGCGGCACCCGTGATCTTCATCGCGATGCGACTGCTGCAGGGCCTCGCGCTCGGCGGCGAGTACGGCGGCGCGGCGACCTACGTCGCCGAGCATGCGCCGGCGAACCGTCGCGGCTTCTACACCGCGTGGATCCAGACGACCGCGACGCTCGGCCTGTTCCTGTCGCTGCTCGTGATCCTCGGCGTGCGCACCTTCATCGGCGAGGAAGCGTTCGGCAGCTGGGGCTGGCGCGTGCCGTTCGTCGCGTCGATCCTGCTGCTCGCGGTGTCGGTGTGGATCCGGATGCAGTTGAACGAATCGCCGGTGTTCCTGCGCATCAAGGCGGAAGGCAAGACGTCGAAGGCGCCGCTGACCGAAGCATTCGGCCAGTGGAAGAACCTGAAGATCGTGATCCTCGCGCTCGTCGGCCTGACCGCCGGCCAGGCCGTCGTGTGGTACACGGGCCAGTTCTACGCGCTGTTCTTCCTCACGCAGACGCTGAAGGTCGACGGTGCCAGCGCGAACATCCTGATCGCGATCGCCCTGCTGATCGGCACGCCGTTCTTCCTGTTCTTCGGTTCGCTGTCGGACAAGATCGGTCGCAAGCCGATCATCCTCGCGGGCTGCCTGATCGCGGCACTGACCTACTTCCCGCTGTTCAAGGCGCTCACGCACTACGCGAACCCGCAGCTCGAGATCGCGACGCAGAAGGCACCGATCTCGGTGATCGCCGATCCGGCCACCTGCGCGTTCCAGTTCAACCCGGTCGGCACGTCGAAGTTCACCGACTCGTGCGACATCGCAAAGGGTGCGCTCGCGAAGGCCGGCCTGAACTACGAGAACGTCGCGGCACCGGCCGGCACGACCGCGCAGATCAAGGTCGGCGACACGGTGATTGCAGCCTATGACGGCAAGGCGGCCGACGCGAAGGCGCAGGGCGCGGCATTCGACAAGACGCTCGCGTCGACGCTGAAGGCGGCCGGCTACCCGGCGAAGGCCGACCCGGCACAGCTCAACTGGCCGATGACGATCGTGATCCTGACGATCCTCGTGATCTACGTGACGATGGTCTACGGCCCGATCGCCGCGATGCTGGTCGAGATGTTCCCGACGCGGATCCGCTACACGTCGATGTCGCTGCCCTATCACATCGGCAACGGCTGGTTCGGCGGCTTCCTGCCGGCGACAGCGTTCGCGATCGTCGCGGCGAAGGGCAACATCTACTCGGGGCTCTGGTATCCGATCGTGATCGCACTGGCCACGTTCGTGATCGGCCTGCTGTTCGTCAAGGAGACGAAGGACTCGAACATCTACGCGCAGGATTGAGATCGGGCAGGCGGGTAGCACCCGCCTGCAACCCGGGCTGGCGCGGGCCGCCGGCACTTTTTTCAGGAAAGATGAAAAAAGGTGTTGACAGCCAAGAGGTAGATCTACATAATTCAAGTCTTCGGCGAATTAGCTCAGTCGGTTAGAGCGACGGAATCATAATCCGCAGGTCCGGGGTTCGAGTCCCTGATTCGCCACCAAATGCGAAAGCCCGGTAGATCTTTGATCTACCGGGCTTTTTCATTGCCTCATCCGGTGCAAGCGATATCGCGCGTCACCCGTCCTTCAGGTCACGCGCACGTTGCGCTCTATGCCACCACCGATCCGCGCTCCTCTATAGAATCCGCCCGCACCTTCCCGCGCCAGTTCTCCCCGCCCTCCAGCGCCGGCGTCGACTCGAACAGCTCTGCGATCCAGTCCGCGAACACGCGCACCTTCTGCGACAGATGCCGGTTGTGCGGATACACGATCGAAATCGGCTTGGGCTTCGGATTGCAGTCGGGCAGCACCTCGACGAGCGAGCCGTCGCGCAGGTTCGGCAGCACCATGAACAGCGTCGGCTGGATCATCCCGAACCCTTCGAGCCCGCACGTCACATACGCATCCGAATCGTTCACGGTGACGCTGCCGTTCATCCGCACCTCGACCGGCTTGCCCTCGATCATGAACACCCACGGAATGGCACGCGCACCGTGGCTCGCGCGGAAATTGACCGCGTGATGAGCGGCCAGGTCGGCAATCTCCTGCGGCTCGCCGTGACGCGCCAGATAGTCGGGCGACGCGCAGGTCACGCGCTTGAGCATCCCGATCCGCCGCGCGACCATCGATGAATCCTCGAGCGGCCCGACCCGGATCATGCAGTCGATACCCTCCTCGACCGGATCCACGTAGCGGTCCGACAAGCCGAGGTCGAGCGTGATGTCCGGATAGCGCTGCCGGAAGATCGACAGCGACGGCAACACGATACGGCGCCCGAGCGAACTCGGCATGTGAACACGCAGCACGCCGCTCGGCTTGCGATTGCCGGTCTGGAAACTCGCGTCGGCTTCCGCGATCTCCGAGATGATCTTCATGCAATGCTCGTAGTACGCGGCGCCCTCCGGCGTCAGCGACAGCCGGCGCGTCGTCCGGTGCATCAGGCGCACGCCGAGCAGCGCCTCGAGATTCTGGATGATGGTCGTCACCGACGCGCGCGGCATCGCGAGCGTGTCGGCCGCGCGCGTAAAGCTGTTCGCGTCGACCACGCGGGTGAAAACTTCCATTGCCTGGATGCGGTCCATGCTGCGCCCCCTTCGAATCGCCAACGGAACAGAATAGAGCGCGCGGCGGGCGCGGCACAAGTCCCAGTCGATTGTTCTCCACTTTTGAATAGTCACCGCTTTTCGGACTCGAAAGTAATCTGCCGTCGAGCAGCTCCGAGCGACGTCGGCTCCGTCCCCGGTTACAGCGCATGGCCTCGCTGCCGCACACCGGTCGCGTTACCGCACGAACCGCTCGCGATATCCCTGCGGCGACACGCCAAGCACGCGCACGAAACTGCGCCGCAGCGTCTCTTCCGAACCGAAGCCGCACCGCGTGGCGATCCGCTTGACGGGCCACGCGGTTTCGCCGAGCAAACGCTGCGCGGCCTCGACGCGAATCTGTTCGACCGCGCGCGCGGGCGTGCGGCCGGTCCCCGCGCGGTAGTGGCGCACGAAGCTGCGCTCGCTCATGCTGACGCGCTCGGCGAGTGCGGGCACCGACAGGTCGGCGTCCAGATGCTCGGCGATCCATGCATGCAGTTCGCCGAAGCGGTCGTCGGTGCGCTGCATCGACAGCATCGCGCTGAACTGAGCCTGCCCGCCCGGCCGCTTCAGGAACACGACGAGTTCGCGCGCGGCGTCGAGCGCGATCGCCCGCCCGAGATCCTCCTCGACGAGCGCCAGCGCGAGATCGATGCCGGCCGTCACGCCAGCCGACGTCCATAGCGCGCCTTCGCGGATGAAGATCGGATCGGGCTCGACGCGCACGTTCGGGTAGCGCGCCGCGAATTCGTCGCAGCGCGCCCAGTGCGTGACCGCACGCCGCCCGTCTAGCAGGCCGGCCTCGGCGAGCAGGAATGCGCCGGTGCACACGGACGCGACACGTCGTGCGCGCTGCGCCTGCTGCCGGACCCAACGCACCGTCCGCGCGTCCCGCGACGCGGCGTGCACGCCCTTGCCGCCGGCCACGATCACCGTATCCGGCCGCCCGGCCGAGCGCAGCGAATCGGCCATCACGACGAGGCCCGACGACGTCTCGATCGGCCCGGCCTCGGCGGCGACGACGCGCGGCGCATACGGTGCGGGCCGACCGCGCTCCTGCGCAAGTTCGTTGACGGAGGCGAACACC
Source organism: Burkholderia sp. Bp9031 (assembly GCF_003857965.1). Classification (NCBI taxonomy): domain Bacteria; kingdom Pseudomonadati; phylum Pseudomonadota; class Betaproteobacteria; order Burkholderiales; family Burkholderiaceae; genus Burkholderia; species Burkholderia sp. Bp9031. The sequence continues at coordinate 123,410 of NZ_QTPW01000009.1, read as the reverse complement.
TGCAGCGGCCCGGTCACGTCGAGCAACTGCGCACGGGGGAACGCGAGGACCAGGATCGAGCGCGGAGCGGCAGGCATGGCGATTGGCTGAAAACGTGGGTGATCTGGCAATTTCGCCAAACACTACGCGTCTAGAATCGATCTGTCCATTGTGCGCCGGCCGCGGTGCATCCCCTTCCCTTCGGAGTGTTCGCATGACCCTGCATATCGGCCTTCTCGTGTTTCCGGGCGTCCAGCAACTCGATCTCACCGGCCCGCACGACGTGCTCGCGTCGCTGCCGGACGCGGCTGTCCACCTGGTCTGGAAATCGCGCGACACCGTCGCGTCGAGCAGCGGCCTCGCGCTCACGCCGACCTGCACGTTCGACGACTGCCCGCCGCTCGACGTGATCTGCGTGCCCGGCGGGATCGGGATCAACGACCTGCTGCTCGATGCCGAAACGATCGCGTTCGTGCAGCAGCGCGCGGCCGCCGCGCGCTACGTGACGTCGGTCTGTACGGGCGCGCTGCTGCTCGGCGTGGCCGGCCTGCTGCGCGGACGCCGCGCGACGACGCACTGGGCGTTTCATGGGCTGCTCGAGCCGCTCGGTGCCGTGCCCGTGCGCGAGCGCGTGGTGCGCGACGGCAACCTGATCACCGGCGGCGGCGTGACGGCCGGCATCGACTTCGCATTGACGATCGCCGCCGAACTCGTCGGCGACGAAGAGGCGCAGTCGATCCAGCTCGCGCTCGAATACGCGCCGGCGCCGCCGTTCGATGCGGGCTCCCCGGATACCGCACCGGCATCGGTCCTGAAGCGTGTGACCGAACGTTCGGCGGCTGGGCTGGAAAAGCGCAGGCAGACGATCGACGCGGCCTTGCGGGCGATGTCGCGCTGATCCGGAGCACATCGAATCAGGCTGGCGGGCAAGCGACGCGATCACGCCGCCGGCCCTGCGCAGCCTCCACACTCACGGATGGATCGATGAACATCATCCGCAGCACCGCGTTCACCGCGCAGCGCCCATAGGGCGCGCTGGACATCGCGAACCTGAACGGCATCACGGTCCGCCTGCACTGGACCGATCAGCCGTACCGGTGGCATGTGAACGACGGAGAGGAAGTATTCGCGGTGCTCGACGGCCGCGTCGAGATGCGCTACCGCGAAGCGGGCATCGAGCACGCGACGCTGCTCGAAACGGGAGACGTATTCCACGCGACGATCGGCACCGAACACGTCGCGCACCCGCTCGGCGAAGCGCGCATCCTCGTGATCGAGACCGAAGGCAGCGTCTGACGACGGGCAGCCCGCATCGTACGTTGCACGGATTCGACGGGCGTCAGCCAGAGAGGGTGCCCGTCCCCTGCGACGGGATCAGCTTCGGCTGCGGCGTGCACCGGCACTGGCACAGGTCGGGTTCGCGCGCAACGACCTTGCCCATCACGGTCATCGTCCGCTCGCCGCCGTCGGACACGATCACGCCCCGGGTCTTGCACGCGGCGCAGAACACCGGCGCGCCGAGACAGGCGAACTCGCCGCCGTCGAACGACGAATTGGCGATCCCGTCGAGCATGGCGCCACCATGGTCGGTCGTGTCGCCCTTCAGAATGAATTTGCGGCTCACGAGTTCGGCTCTCCCTCGGAAACGCCGCGCAACACGGCGTCGGACCGCGTGCGGGCAGTCGGTATCCGCCCGTCGGTCGCGGGGGTTGCGCGACGATATCATCGCGCGACTTTTCATCGATCACCTCACCGAACATTTCGTCAGGTGAATGAAGGGTGCAATCGCGCACCATTTCCAGCGTCGCCGGCAGGCTCGCCGCGACACCCGAGAACAGCCGGGAACGCACGCCAGGCGGGGCTCGGGCGGTTGCAACGCAGCCCACACACGGTGCGGGCACATCTGTTGCGTCGGTGCATCTCCGTAGAGAACCGCTCTTGGCAGCCCACGGTTGAGGACTACACTAATCCTTAATGAGGTGTGGCCGGAGCCCGCGCCTTCAGGGAGACGCCGCCATGAATCGGCCGCTGAATCGCATCCTGCCGCGCGTGACCGGGAGTGCATCGGTCTGGACGTGGATCAAGTGGTCTTTGCTGGCCGCGCTGGTGATCGCGATCGCGATCCTTGCACGGCTCGTGATGACCGAGATCGAGACGTCGCGCCTGCAGGCGCACTACCTGTCCGAACTCACCCGCGACGTTGGCTACACCGTCGAATCCGGAGCGAGCGACCACATCCGCTTTCCTGCCAACGGGCCGTACGACCAGCGCCTCGGCTATTCGATGATTCCTGCGTTCCAGCAGCGTCTGCTCGCGCGCGGCTTCGTCGTCGGCAAGCAGGCGCGCGATTCCGACCGGATGCTCTCGCTCGCCGATCGCGGCCTGTTCCTGCCTTACGAAGAGAAAGACCAGACCGGGCTGATGCTGTTCGATTCGACCGGCTCGCCGCTGTTCGCGACCGTGTTCCCGCAACGCGTCTACGCAGACTTCGACGCGGTGCCGCGCGTGGTCACCGATTCGTTGCTGTTCATCGAGGACCGCTACCTGCTCGACGCGAACCAGCCGAACCGCAATCCGGCGATCGACTGGGGGCGCTTCAGCCGCGCGCTCGCCGACCAGGCGATGCACGTCGTCAACCATCACCAGGCACGCCCGGGCGGCAGCACGCTCGCGACGCAGATCGAGAAGTTCCGCCATTCGCCCGACGGCCGCACCGCGACGCCACCGGAGAAGCTGCGGCAGATCGCGTCCGCGTCGGTCCTTGCGTACATGAACGGCCCGCAGACGATGCTCGCGCGCCGCTCGATCGTCGTGCGCTACCTGAACTCGGTACCGCTCGCCGCACGCCCGCACGTGGGCGAAATCACCGGCATCGGCGACGGTCTCGCGGCGTGGTACGGCCGCGACTTCAACGACGTGAACCGGATCCTCGCCGCGCCGACGACCGGCGACAACGTCGACGAACAGGGCAAGACGTTCCGCGAGGTGCTGTCGCTGGTCATCGCGCAGCGCGCGCCGTCGTATTTCCTGAATCGCGGCTATCCGGCGTTGCAGAAGCTGACCGACAGCTACCTGCGGCTGCTGTCGAGCGGCGGCGTGATCTCGCCCGCACTGCGCGACGCTGCGCTCGCCGCGCAGATCGAGCGCAGCGCGCCGCCGGCCGCCGCGCGCGTGCAGTCGTTCGTGTCGCGCAAGGCCGTGACGTCGGCACGCGCGTCGCTGCTGGCGGCGCTCGGCATCAACGACCTGTACCAGCTCGACCTGCTCGACCTGGAGGCCACCAGCACGCTCGACAACGGCGTGCAGCAGGCGGTCGCCGAACGGCTCGCGAAGGCGTCCACCCGTGACGGCGCGCAGGCCGCCGGCCTGTACGGCTTCGAGATGCTCGCGCCGAAGGACGACCCGTCGCACCTCACATACAGCTTCACGCTGTACGAGCATCGCAACGGCGCGAACCTGCTGCGCGTGCAGACCGACAGCGTGAACCAGCCGTTCGACGTGAACCGCGGCGGCCGCATCAACCTCGGCTCGACCGCGAAGCTGCGCACGCTGATCACCTACCTGCAGATCGTCTCCGACCTGCACGCGCGCTACGGCAACCTGTCGAACGCGCAGCTCGCGCAGGTGAAGCCCGACCCGCTCGACGGGCTGTCGCATTGGGCGCTCGACTACCTGTCGCATACGCGCGACCGCTCGCTGCAGGCGATGCTCGACGCCGCGGTCGAACGCAAGTACTCGGCGAGTCCCGACGTGTTCTACACGGGTGGCGGCGCGCAGGTGTTCTCGAACTTCGAGAAGTCGGACAACGGCCGCATCCTGACGCTGCACACGGCGTTCGAGCACTCGGTCAACCTGGTGTTCGTGCGGCTGATGCGCGACATCGTCCATTACGAAATGCTGAAGACGGCCGGCCCGTCGTCGTCGTGGCTCGGCGATCCCGAGCAGCGCAAGCATTACCTCGAGCAGTTCGTCGACGGCGAAAGCAAGGTCTACGTGAAGCGCTTCTACACGCGCTACGCGGGCAAGGCGCCCGACGACGCGCTCGCGCTGATGCTGCAGAACGTGCGCAAGTCGCCGCCGAAGATCGCGACGGTGCTGCGCAGCGTCGCGCCGCACGAATCGCTCGCGTGGTTCGATGCGCAGATGCGCGCGCAGCTGAAGGGTACGCCCGCCGCGACGCTGTCGGACGACGACCTCGCCGCGCTCTATGCGAAGTACGCGATCGACCGCTTCAACCTCAACGATCGCGGCTACATCGCAAGCGTCCACCCGCTCGCGCTGTGGACGCTCAATTACCTGCGCGCACATCCGAACGCGTCGCTCGGCGAAGTCCAGCGCGACAGCCGCGATGCGCGCTTCTACACGTATTCGTGGCTGTACAAGACGCGCTACCACGCGACCCAGGATCGGCGCATCCGCCGCATGGTCGAGCTGCGCGCGTACGGGGAAATCACGAAGGCGTGGCGCGCGCTCGGCTATCCGTTCGCGGAGGTCACGCCGTCGTACGCGGCCGCGATCGGCGCATCGGGCGACCAGCCCGACGCGCTCGCGAAACTGATCGGCCTGATCGCGAACGGCGGCCAGAAGGCGCCGACCGAGACGATCACGCGCCTCGATTTCGCGAAGGGCACGCCGTACGAAACGCGCTTCGTGCGCGCGGCTGCACAACCGCAGCCGATGCTGTCACCGGAGATCGTCAACGTGACGCGCACGCTGCTGCGCGACGTCGTGCTGAACGGCACCGCGCGGCGCCTGGCGGGCGGCTTCACGCTGCCCGACGGCAAGACGCTCGAGGTGTACGGCAAGACCGGGACGGGCGACCAGCGCTTCAATATCTACGCGCGCGGCGCGCGGCTGATCGAGTCGCGCAAGGTCAACCGCAGCGGCACGTTCGTGTTCGTGCTCGGCGATCGCTTCTTCGGCGTGCTGACGGCGACCGCGCACGAGCCATACGCGGCACGCTACGACTTCACGAGCGCGATGGCCGTGCAGTTGCTGAAATCGATGGCGCCGGCGCTCGCACCGCTGATCGAGCGCCCGGTCGCAGCCGGCACGCGCACGACGGGCCCCGCGCCGCAGGCGGAAACGCCGACGCCACAGGCCGCGCCGGTCGAGCCGTCCTGACGGCGGCCCGTACACGCGACGACGGGCCGCTCAGCGCGAGCGGCCGTCGTAGTGCGTGACGGGCAGCGCATCGATATCGACATCCTCGAGGCATCGCACGTTGATCGCGGCCATCTCGGTGCCGTTCGGATGCGTACCCTCGCCGAACGTGTGAATCCCGCAGCGCTTGCAGAAGCGATGGCGGATCACGTGCTTGTTGAACATGTAGGTGGAAAGATTCTCTTCGGGCGTGACGAGCGTCAGGTGGTCGCGCGGCACGAACCACATCAGCGCGCCCTTGCGCCGGCAGATCGAGCAGTTGCAGGCCATCACGCCCTGCAGATCGCCTTCCGCCTCGAACTTCACGTCGCCGCAGTGACAGCTTCCGCGATAGAGCATGGTCGTCTCCCAGGGCGGCCCGTGCGCGTCGACGGCATCCCGGCGGGACACCGTTGGCCGGGCCGACTCATGCGGGTACAGTAGCGCGCACGCGCGTCGCATGCAATGTGCGGCAGCGCCCGCCCCGATCCGCTCCGACTACGAGGAACACCGTCATGCTCGAACTGCGCCCCGGCTGCGAATGCTGCGACAAAGACCTGCCGCCCGACTCGGCGGACGCGCGCATCTGTACCTTCGAATGTACGTTCTGCGCGAGCTGCGCGGACGACGTGCTGAAGGGCCGTTGCCCGAACTGCGGCGGCGACCTGGTCGCGCGTCCGCGCCGGCCGGCGAGCCTGCTCGCGAAATATCCGGCGTCGACGCAGCGCGTGCTGAAGCCGGGCGGGTGCGCGAACGCCTGACGACCGGCGCCACCCCTGCCCGTCACGACATCTCGATCCGCGCGCGCGTCACCGCGAGCAGCGACGCCATCGCGCGGCGCGCGCCGTCCTCGTCGCGCACGCGGATCGCGTCGCTGACGGCCGTGTGCTCGGCGAGCGACGCGTTGAACACGTGCGCACGCCGGGCATTCAGGTGCAACTGCGCCTCGAGCGTGCGGGCGATCAGCGCACCGAGCGGCACCAGCAGCTCGTTGCCGCCGGCCTCCAGCACGCTCAGGTGAAAGCGCAGGTCCGCGCGCACCCATTCGTCGACGTTGCGCGCTGCGGCCATCGCGCGCACCGCATCCTCGATCGCGTCGAAGGCGCCCGGCCCATGCGTGCGCGCGGCCAGCGCGGCCGCGTGCGGCTCGATCATCTCGCGCATCTCCTGCAGTTTCAGCGCAAACGCGAGCGGCGGCGCAACCCGCGCGTACCAGTCGAGCAGGTCGGCGTCGAGCAGGTTCCACGCGCGGCGCGGCCGCACGCGCGTGCCGACCTTCGGCCGCGATTCGATCAGCCCCTTCGACGTCAGCGTGCGCAGCGCCTCGCGCAGCACCGTGCGGCTCACGCCGAACATCTCCATCAGCTCCGGTTCCCGCGGCAGCAGCGATTCGGGCGGATAGTCGCCTCGCAGGATCGCCGTCGCGAGCAGGAAAGCCGTCTGTCCATGCAGGTCGCGTTGAATGATCGTTCTCCGTTGGGCGGGCTCGCCACGGCTGCCCACTATCTGCGCAATAGTGCTATTAATACTATTTTTTAGCGAGCTGCGCTAGGATAACCGTCATGCACTGAATCGGCGCGGCATCCGCACGTCCGCGCCGGTCGCCCCTGGAGACTCCCCACATGAAAATCACCCGCCTCGAAACCTTCGTCGTCCCGCCGCGCTGGCTGTTCCTCAAGATCGAAACCGACGAAGGGATCGTCGGCTGGGGCGAGCCGGTCGTCGAGGGCCGCGCGCATACGGTCGAAGCCGCCGTGCACGAACTCGCCGACTATCTGGTCGGCAAGGATCCGCTGCTGATCGAGGATCACTGGCAGGTGATGTACCGCGCCGGCTTCTACCGCGGCGGCCCGATCACGATGAGCGCGATCGCGGGTGTCGACCAGGCGTTGTGGGACATCTTGGGCAAGCATCACGGCGTGCCCGTGCATGCGCTGCTCGGCGGCCAGGTGCGCGACCGCATCAAGGTGTACTCGTGGATCGGCGGCGACCGGCCGAGCGACGTCGCGAACAACGCGCGCGCGGTGGTCGAGCGCGGCTTCAAGGCCGTGAAGATGAACGGCTCCGAGGAGCTGCAGATCGTCGATACCTACGACAAGGTCGAGCAGGTGATCGCGAACGTCGCGGCGGTGCGCGACGCGGTCGGCCCGCATGTCGGGATCGGCGTCGACTTCCACGGCCGCGTGCACAAGCCGATGGCGAAGGTGCTCGCGAAGGAGCTCGATCCGTACAAGCTGATGTTCATCGAGGAGCCGGTACTGTCGGAGAACGCCGAGGCGCTGCGCGACATCGTCAACCAGACCAACACGCCGATCGCGCTCGGCGAGCGGCTCTATTCGCGCTGGGACTTCAAGCACATCCTCGCGGGCGGCTACGTCGACATCATCCAGCCCGACGCATCGCACGCGGGCGGCATCACCGAGTGCCGCAAGATCGCGACGCTCGCGGAAAGCTACGACGTCGCGCTCGCGCTGCACTGCCCGCTCGGCCCGATCGCGCTGGCCGCGTGCCTGCAGCTCGATGCGGTCAGCTACAACGCGTTCATCCAGGAACAGAGCCTCGGCATCCACTACAACCAGGGCAACGACCTGCTGGACTATCTGCGCAACCCCGAGGTGTTCCGCTACGAAGACGGCTTCGTCGCGATCCCGCAGGGCCCGGGGCTCGGCATCGACGTCAACGAGGAGAAGGTGCGTGAAATGGCGAAGACGGGCCACCGCTGGCGTAATCCGGTGTGGCGCCATGCGGACGGCAGCGTCGCCGAGTGGTGACGAAGCCGTGAGCTGACGTGCGTTGCGCGGCGGGCATGCCGCGCATCGGCTTCGATACGGCCGCCCGACAGGCGGCCGTTTTTGCATCTGCAGCACGCGGCGCGCGGGCGCCCCGCCCTGCGCGGCGCCGAACCGGCCGTCAGCCGAGCGCCGCGAACCCCGGCACGCTGAACGACAGCACGGCAGCCGCGACGAACACGCCGATCATCGTCAGCGCTTCGAGATGCAGGATGTTGCGGAACGTGTGCGCGTCTTCGGTCGACGCGGTGCGGCGCAGGCGCGGCAGCGCGGAGAAGCGGTTCAGCCCGCCGAGCACGAGCGCGAGCGCGACGAGCAGCAGCTTGAGCAGCAGCACGCGCCCCCACGTGCTGCCGTCGAGCGGTGCGAGCGAGCCGCCGAGCCCGCGCAGCGCATTGAGAACGCCCGTGCCGAGCACGAACACGACCGCGATCACCGACGTCCGCGACAATTGCTGGCCGATCCGGATCAGCGCACCGCGCGCGACCGACGAGCCGAGCACCGGCAGCACCGCAAGCCCGCCCGCGAGCACGAGGCCGCCCCACACCGCGGTGGCGAGCAAGTGCAGCGTCTGGACGCCGACCGCCGCGGACAACGGGCCCGTATCGGCCGCATGGCCGAGCGACGCCTTGCCGGCCGCGATCACGATCACCGCGAGCCACAGCACCGCGTGCGCGAGCGGGCCCTCCGGCTTCGCCAGCGCGACGATCGCGAGCACCACGGCACCGGCGAACGCGACGCTCCACGCGAAGCCCGTGTGCGTCTGCGCGAGCATGACGGGAATCGCGGCGAACGCGCCGCCGAGCCCCGCGCCGCTCATCGACGCGGCTTCGTACACCAGCCAGCCGAGATCGGCGAGCACGAGCGCCAGCGCCGCCGCGACCAGCGAATGTTGCGCGCGCAGCCATGCCGGGTGCGACGGTGCGATGACCGGCCGCCCGCCATCCTTGCCGAGCCACGCCTTGAGCAGCGCCGAGCCGACCGCCATCGCGAACGTCGCGTCCATCAATGCCGCGAGCGCGACCTGCCCGATCCACAAGCTGTCGATCCTCATCGCGCGCGCCCTCCCGGGAACGGCTGGCCGGCGGTGCGGCGGCACATGGAACGACAGCGGGAAGACGGCAACGGCACGGTAGGGAACGTCATCGATGAATCCGGAAACGGGAGAAATGACTGGATCTGCGGCGGAGGCGGCGCCGCGCGACCCGCGAGTGTACGGTCTTCGATGGTCAAAGCGCACGCCAGTTCACACTGCAGGTGCACACAGCGCGGCAAATTGTCGCAAGTCGCGAACAGACTGGAACCGATGTCCTTTTGCCAAATAGCCGTCATTACCCATCGATGATAGAATGCCGCGTCGCAGCAGCCCGGCTGTCCTGCCGTCCATGCGCCGAGCCGATCGTAGCCCGGACAGGTCCCCGACGAATAAACATGGAGTCTCGTGTGTCTTCAAGACGCCTCTTCCGTCCGTTGCTTGCCGTTCTGTTGATCGGTGGCGCGGGCCTTACGAGCGCTGCTCAAGCGCAGACCAAGCCCACGGAGCAAGCGCACGCCCAGCAGGCGCCGCTCAAGGCACCCGATACCATGGCCGAGCGCGTGCGCGGCTGTACCGCATGCCACGGCGTTCACGGCCAGGGCACGGACAACGACTATTTCCCGCGGCTTGCCGGCAAGCCGGCGGAGTACCTGTACAACCAGCTCGTCAACTTCCGTGACGGCCGGCGCAAGTACCCGCCGATGAACTACCTGCTGACGTACCTGAACGACGATTACCTGAAAGAGATCGCCGCGCACTTCTCGGCCGAGCGTCCGCCGTACCCGACGCCGGCCAAGCCGACGCTGCCGGCCGCCACGCTCGCGCGCGGCAAGCAGCTCGTCACGCAAGGCGACCCGTCCCGCAAGCTGCCGGCCTGCGTGGCCTGCCACGGCGCAGGGCTGACCGGCATGCAGCCGGCGATCCCGGGCCTCGTCGGCCTGCACGCCGATTACCTGAGCGCACAGCTCGGCGCATGGCGCTCGGGCAACCGCCACGCGAAGGCGCCTGATTGCATGCACGATATCGCGTCGAAGCTGTCGGACGAAGACGTGACGGCCGTGACCGCATGGCTCGCCGCGCAACCGGCGCCCGCCAACCCCGTGCCGGCCCCGGCGCGTTCGATGAAGACTCCGCTCGCCTGCGGCAGCGAACCGCAATAAGGCAAGGGAGACAGACACAATGAAACGCAAGTCCCTGTTTGCACTCTCGGCTGTCGCGATCGTCGCGGCTGCCGCCCTCGTGCCGGTCCTGTGGCCGGGCAACGACACGCTGCACGGCGCTGCCGCCGTCGCGGCCACGCCGGCCGACCAGGCCGCGCTGATCAAGAAGGGCGAGTACCTCGCGCGCGTCGGCGACTGTATCGCGTGCCACACCGTGCGCGGCGGCAAGTCGTTCGCGGGCGGCCTGCCGATGGCGACACCGTTCGGCACGATGTACACGCCGAACATCACGCCGGACGACAAGGATGGTATCGGCAAGTGGACGTCGGACGACTTCTACCGCGCGATGCACACCGGCCGTTCGAAGGACGGCAGCCTGCTCTACCCGGGCTTCCCGTTCGCGAGCTACACGAAGGTCACGCGCGCCGATTCGGACGCGATCTACGCGTACCTGCGTTCGGTCCCGCCGGTTTCCGTGCCGAGCCGTCCGCACGAACTGAAGTTCCCGTTCAACAACCGCAACCTGCTGATCGGCTGGCGCACGCTGTTCTTCAAGGAAGGCGAGTACAAGCCGGATCCGACCAAGTCGGTCGAATGGAACCGCGGCGCGTACCTCGTCGAAGGCCTCGGCCACTGCTCGATGTGCCACACGTCGATCAACATGATGGGCGGCCCGGTGACCTCGTCGGCATTCGCAGGCGGCCTGATCCCGCTGCAGAACTGGTATGCGCCGTCTCTGACGAACGACAAGGAACTCGGCCTCGGCGACTGGCACGTGCAGGAGCTGTCCGACCTGCTGCAGGCCGGCGTATCGCAGAAGGGCGCGGTGTTCGGCCCGATGGCGGACGTGGTCCACAACAGCCTGCAGTACATGAGCGACGAAGATACGCGCGCCATGTCGACGTACCTGAAGTCGATCCCGCAGAAGGCTGAAGCGCCGAAGAACATGCAGTACGAGCCGTCGAAGCAGTTCGGCAACGCGCTGTTCGACCAGGGCAAGAAGATCTACGCGGACAACTGCGCGACCTGCCACGCCGAAACCGGCTCGGGCAAGCCGCCGGCCTATCCGCCGCTCGCGGGCAACCATTCGATCGTGATGGAATCGGCAGTCAACCCGATCCGCATGGTGCTGAATGGCGGCTACCCGCCGAGCACGTTCAAGAATCCGCGTCCGTACGGGATGCCGCCGTTCGCACAGTCGCTGTCGAACCAGGAAGTCGCGGCAGTCGTCACGTATATCCGGATGTCGTGGGGCAACAACGGTACGCCGATCTCGCCGCAACAGGTGAGCGACCTGCGTTCCGCGCCGCTTGACTAAATAACGCGCGACACAGACGGGGGCGCGGCTGCGGGAAACCGCAGCCGCGCCCCTTTGCTTTTTGCGACGCCGTTCCCCGCGCGGGCCGCGCGAGGCGTCGCCGATCATAAAACTGAAGAGTGGTATCTATGTCTTTCGAATCTCTCGGCCTGGCCGAACCGCTCGTCAAGGCGGTCAACGAGCTCGGCTACACATCGCCGACTCCCATCCAGCAGCAGGCCATTCCTGCCGTCCTCGGCGGCGGCGACCTGCTCGCCGGCGCACAGACCGGCACCGGCAAGACCGCCGGCTTCACGCTCCCGATCCTGCAGCGCCTGCACACGTTCTACGCCGAGCATCGCGGCGCGAAGCGCGCGGTGCGCGCGCTGATCCTCACGCCGACGCGCGAACTCGCCGCCCAGGTCGAGGAAAGCGTGCGCGCGTACAGCAAGTACCTGAAACTGCGCTCGACCGTGATGTTCGGCGGCGTCAGCATCAATCCGCAGATCGATGCGCTCAAGCGCGGCGTCGACATCGTCGTCGCGACGCCGGGGCGCCTGCTCGACCACATGCAGCAAAAGACGATCGACCTGTCGGATCTCGACATCCTCGTGCTCGACGAAGCCGACCGGATGCTCGACATGGGCTTCATCCACGACATCAAGCGCGTGCTCGCGAAGCTGCCGCCGCAGCGCCAGAACCTGCTGTTCTCGGCCACCTTCTCCGACGAAATCAAGTCGCTGGCCGACAGTCTGCTCGACTCGCCGGCGCTGATCGAAGTCGCGCGCCGCAACACCACCGCGGAAAGCGTCGCGCAGAAGATCCACCCGGTCGACCGCGATCGCAAGCGCGAGCTGCTCACGCACCTGATCCGCGAACACAACTGGTTCCAGGTGCTCGTGTTCACGCGCACCAAGCACGGCGCGAACCGGCTTGCCGAACAGCTGACGAAGGACGGCATCAGCGCGATGGCGATCCACGGCAACAAGAGCCAGTCGGCCCGCACGCGCGCGCTCGCGGAGTTCAAGAACAGCACGCTGCAGGTGCTGGTCGCGACCGACATCGCCGCACGCGGGATCGATATCGATCAGTTGCCGCACGTCGTCAACTTCGACCTGCCGAACGTGCCGGAAGACTACGTGCACCGGATCGGCCGCACGGGCCGCGCGGGCGCGACCGGCGAAGCCGTGTCGCTCGTGTGCGTCGACGAGAAGCAGTTGCTGCGCGACATCGAGCGGCTGATCAAGCGCGAGATTCCGCAGGAAGTGATCGCGGGCTTCGAGCCCGATCCGAACGTGAAGCCGGAGCCGATCCAGCAGCGCCGCGGGCAGCAGCAACCGCGCGGCGGTGGCGGTGGCGGCGGCGGTGGCGGTGGCAATCGCCAGCCGCGTGCAGGCGGCTCAGGCCAGCCGGCCGCGAAGCGTGATGGCAATGCGCAGCCGAAGGCCGCGAAGGCGGCCAAGCCGCGCACGGCCGGCGGTGCGACCGGCAATGCCGGCGGTGGCGGTCGCCCGTCAAGCGGCAACGGCACGCGCCCCGCGAACGGCAATGCCGCGCACGCGAACCGCAACCGTTCGTCGCGCAGCGGCCAGCGCGGTCACTGAAGCCGCGCGGCCTCGCGCCGCAGGTGCTCGACCTGGCGCTGCCAGCGCGCGAGCACCTCGGCGCGTGCCTGCCCTTCCAGCGCAAACGTGACGCCTGTCGCGAGACGCGCATAGCCGACCCGCTGCGCATCGCCGTGCGCGATCGTCGCAGCGAATCCGGCCAGTCCGCCGAAGTCCCCTTCGAGCGGCTCGATCCTTAGTTGTGCCTGAAAGAATGTGCCGTCCGCGACGAGCGTCAGCGCGGCCGAACGCCGGTGCGCCAGCGCGCGCGCCGCGCGCGATTGCGGCCATAGCGCGAGCAGCAGCGTGTGCGCATCGCGCGCATGGATCTCGCCGACGCTGAGCAGCGTCGTGCGCAGCTGACCGTCGTCGGTCGCGACGATCAGCGACGCGGCGAAGTCGGCGTGGCGTTCGAGGGCGGTGCCGTCGAACAGCGCGACGACGGCCGGCGGCCACGCATCGAACGTCCATTGTTCGAGCGCGTGGCGATGGGAATCGGTCATGATGGCGGCCCCGGTGAAAAGCAGACGATACTGTCGCAGCATACGCGCTGGGCCGCGCGGTGACGATCAGCGCATGAACACGTGCCGCGTGATTTTCGTCAGCGGATAGTGGACGCTCGGCTGGATCTTCGCGGGCAGGTCGAGCGGCTTGAGCAGCATCTTCACGCACATGTCGGCCGACAGGTTGCGCCGCACGAGCGAGCTGATGCGGGCGGCACGCTCGCGGTTGTACTGATTGTCGCCGATGCGATCGGGATAGCGGATCGCGAACACGTGGCGCAGCGCGATCTCCGAATCCTCGTTCTTGATTTCCATCACGCGGCGCATCAGCGCGCCGAGCACCGCGAGCCGGCCGTTGCCTTCGAGCTTGTTGTACTTCTTGAAGAACTTGAAGAAGTGCTTGTAGTGACGCACTTCGTCCGAGCGGATGTTGTCGGTGATCTCCTTCAGCACCGGCTCGTCCGAACATTCGTTGATCGCGCGATAGAGCGTGGCCGTGCCCGTCTCGACGACGCAGCGTGCAACCATCTCGAGCGCGCGGGTCTTCTCGAACGCATCGACCGAGCAGGTCTTCGAATACTCGGCGAAGAAATTCGCGAACGCGGTATCCCAGTCGAACTCGGGCCACACGTGCGCGATGTACGCCTTCAGCGCACGCCCGTGCTGCAGCTCCTCGTGCTCCCATGCATTGTTGAGCCACGCGGAGACTTCCGGATCGTCGTTGAAGAACTCGCTCAGGTTGCTCGTGTAGAGATCCGAGCCGCTTTCGATGAACGACGACGCGCACAGCAGCAACAGCAGATCCTCGTTCGCGGCGGCGCGCTGACGATCGATCCGGTTCAGGTCGATGTCCTCGATACGCCACGGCATGACATGCGTCGTTTCAGTAGGCATGGTGGTGCACTCCCAGTCGTCGCGCGGTCGTGCGGCCGATGCCCTCGGCACAGGCGAGACGCCCGCAGGCGACGTTTTGCTTGCATTTATAGTGAATTGGTCCGGCCGAACCATTCTGGCATCTTAGCCGGACTTGAATGTTCGTGCTTCAAAGCACTGACCATGCCCGACCGGCGCAGTTCCATTGCCCGTATTGCGGTTCGTTAGATGAGTTCTTCGAACCGTTTGCGCGGCATCGACGAAACACGCCGCACCAAACGAAACGGGCGGCCATTCGGCCGCCCGTCGGGTACCACTCTGGAAGCGTTCCGTCAGAACCCGGCCGCGAGACCGTCGCGACGGCTGTCACTCGCGGCCACGTAGCCGCGCTCGGGATCGTCGCGATCGAGGCGCCACACGAACTGCCCCGAGCCGAAATCCATGTAGGGATCATCGATCGACTTGATCGTATGGCCGCGCGCGGCGAGCCCATCGACCGTCTCGTGCTTCATCGTCGCCTCGACGTCGAGCGTGAAGTCGCGATTGACCTTCCAGCGCGGTGCGTCGCATGCGGCCTGCGGCTGCTGCCCGTAGCCGAGCATCCGCACGACGGTCTGCAGGTGGCCCTGCGGCTGCATGTCGCCGCCCATCACGCCGAAGCTCATCACGGCCTCGGTGCGGCCGTCGACTTCCTCGGTGACGAACGCGGGGATGATCGTATGGAACGGCCGCTTGCCGCCCGCGACGACGTTCGGCGAGCCCGGATCCATCGAGAAGCCGTGCCCGCGGTTCTGCAATGCGATGCCGGTACCGGGCACGACGAGCCCCGAACCGAAGCCCATGTAGTTCGACTGGATGAAGCTCACCATCATCCCGCGCTCGTCGGCTGCCGACAGGTAGATCGTGCCGCCCGAATGCGGCCGGCCCGCGGCGAAGTGCGTCGCGCGCGTGCGATCGATCAGCTTCGCGCGTTCCGCGAGATACGCGTCGTCGAGCATCTGTTCGGGCGTCAGTTCCATCGCGCGCGGATCGGCGACGTAGCGATAGACGTCCGCGAACGCGAGCTTCATCGCCTCGATCTGCAGGTGCTGCGAATCGACCGAATCGACAGGCCATTCGGTCACGCCCGCCTGCTCGGCGATCCCGAGCGCGATCAGCGCAGCGATGCCCTGCCCGTTCGGCGGGATCTCGTGAATCGTGTGGCGGCCGAAGCGCTTGCCGATCGGCTCGACCCATTCCGGCCGGTACGCGCGCAGGTCGGCTTCGGTCAGCGCGCCGCCGCCTTCGCGCGCGAACGCCGCGAGCTGCCCGGCGAGCGCGCCCTCGTAGAATGCGCGCGGGCCGTCCTTCGCGAGCGTGCGCAGCGTCTGCGCGTGGCCCGGCAGGCACATGCGCTCGCCGACGAGCGGCGCACGCCCGCGCGGCATGAAGGTCTCGGCGAAACCCGGCAGCCCCTGCAGCTCGGGCACCGCGGCCGCCCACTTGTGCGCGACGATCGGCGACACCGAATAGCCGCGCTCGGCGATCTCGATCGCCGGCTCAAGCAGGTCCGCAAACGGCAACGAACCGAACTTCGCATGCAGCGCTTCCCAGCCCGCGATCACGCCCGGCACCGTGACGGTATCCCAGCCACGCGTCGGCTTGTTCGCGATGCCGTGCGCGTCCTCGCCGTGACGCTTGCGGAAGTAGTCGGGGTTCCACGCGGCCGGCGCGACGCCCGACGCATTCAGCCCGGACAGCCGCTCGCCGTCCCACACGAGCGCGAACGCATCGCCGCCGAGCCCGCACGACACGGGCTCGACCACCGTGATCGCGGCTGCGGCGGCCAGCGCCGCGTCGACGGCATTGCCGCCCTTCCACAGCATCCGCAGCCCGGCCTGCGCGGCGAGCGGGTGCGACGTCGATACGACGTTGCGCGCGAACACCGGAATGCGGGTCGTCGGATACGGGTTGTGCCAGTTGAAGCCAGTCATCGGTTTCCCCTCGTCGAAAGCTGAATGAACGCGCCGGACGCACGATCGGCGTGCGCGGACAGTCCGCCATTGCAGCGCGATCCGTGCGATCGCGCAAATTCATTTGTCACATTAATCCATGCGCTTTCCGCATGAATTCCGGGCAACCGCGCGCCGCACGCCGGCCGAACGGCCTTCCCACCCTTACAATACCCGCTCCGCTTCACGATCCGACCGCCGAGCCATGACCCGAGATCCCCGCCTCACCCTCAACGCGCGCCAGCAGGAATTGCTCGAATGGGTGCAGCGCGACGGCTTCGTGACCGTCGACGATCTCGCCGCGCACTTCGCGGTCACGCCGCAGACGATCCGCCGCGACGTGAACTGGCTCGCCGACCTGAACCTGCTGCGCCGCTACCACGGCGGCGCGAGCCTGCCGACCAGCTCGGAGAACGTGTCGTACACCGCGCGCCAGCGGATGTTCCACGACGAGAAGCGGCGCATCGCGGCGCTGGCAGCGTCACACATCCCCGACCAGGCGTCGCTGTTCATCAACCTCGGCACGACGACCGAGGAAGTCGCGCGCGCGCTGAACCGCCATCACGGGCTGCACGTGATCACGAACAACCTGAACGTCGCGTCGATGATGAGCGGCTATCCCGACTGCGAGGTGCTGATCACGGGCGGCATCGTGAGGCCGTGGGACAAGGGCATCGTCGGCGAGCTCGCGATCGACTTCATCCGGCAGTTCAAGGTCGACTACGCGATCATCGGCACGTCGGCGATCGAGGCCGACGGCACGCTGCGCGACTTCGACACGCGCGAGGTGCGCGTGGCCGAGGCGATCATGCAGCATGCGCGCACGGTCTACCTCGTCGCCGACCATTCGAAGGTCGGCCGCCCGGCGCTGGTGCGCCAGGGGCACCTGAGCCAGGTCCATGCGCTTTTCACCGACAAGCCGCTGCCACCGGAGATGGCAGACGCGGTAGCCGCCGCGGGCACCCAGGTGTACGTCGCGGAATGACGTTTGCGATGCTGCACCGCACCTGAAACTTCAAGTGAAATCAAGAAGTTGGCGCAACGACCGAACCGCTAGCGGCTGGCGTGCCTGTCAAACTGAAAATTAACGGGGCACGATTTGTCGTTGCCCGCGCGCTCGACTAGACTCCAGTTCCCCGGCCCGTTCGCCCGATCCGCCTGTGCCAAGGCGTGTGCGAATCCCAAGGCCGGCGAATACAGCTTTCCCCCCAAGCCATACCCTCCGGGGTATCGCGCACCGGCGTTTGCGCCGGCGGCGCGGGCAAACCGATTGCCATGGAGAGAACGATGCTGAGTCCGCATGAATTCGCCACGCTACTGCTTGTGAAGGATGCCCCCGATCACGGCGACATGGATCGGGACGAAATCGACGCACTGCTCGAACAGCAGCTCGTCCGACTGGAAGCGCTCGGCTCGGGACGCAAATACTGCGTGACCGAGACCGGCGACGCCGCACTGCGATCCATCAAGTACCGCTATTCCTGAAGTACCGCTGTTCCTGACCTGAGCGCGCCGGCCGGATTTCCGGCCGCGCCGCTTCTCCCGCCTCCCGCAGCTTCCCGCGTCAGCCGCCGCGCAGCGTCGGATCGACCGCGGCCCGCCAGCTGACGGCCTGCGCGCGTGCGCCGTTGAAATACGCGACCCATCCGGTGCGCCCCGCCGCGTCGGGCGCCGCATAGTGCGCCGAAAGTTCGTTTACGAACGCGCAATAGTTCGCTTCCGTCAGCCCGCGGTACCGTTTCGCCACGTACGCGTCGTACAGCGTCGAATAGACCGGCTGCGCGTCCGCGCCCCAGTCGCGCGTGGTGCCGCCACACGACGTCTGCAGGTCGACGAACGACGGCGCGCGCCAGTTGCCGGCAAGCGGCGGCGTGCCGGTGCCGCACCCTGCCAGAACGACGGCGCACGCGCCGGCCCACATCCCAATACGCATGATTCACCTCGCGAAACGGTCGATTCCGCCAGTATCGTCCGGGATCGCGCCGTGCGCTACTGGCCCCGCTTTTTTCGAACTTTACTTTTTCGATTTCGTTCGTTAAATTTCGAATTCGAACATTTTATGTTCACCCATTTTCATCAGACGATAAGGACAGCAGGGTGACCCAACCGAATCGCTACGATCTGCTCGTCGTCGGCGGCGGCATCAACGGCGCGGGCATCGCGCGCGATGCGGCCGGCCGCGGCCTGTCGGTCCTGCTCTGCGAGCAGGACGACCTCGCGTCGCACACGTCGTCGTCCAGCACGAAGCTGATTCACGGCGGCCTGCGCTATCTCGAGTACAACGAATTCGGCCTCGTCCGCAAAGCGCTGCAGGAGCGCGAGACGCTGCTGCGCGCGGCGCCGCACATCATGTGGCCGCTGCGCTTCGTGATGCCGCACATGCCCAACCTGCGGCCGGCCTGGCTGATCCGCATCGGCCTGTTCCTCTACGATCACCTCGCGAAACGCGAACTGCTGCCCGGCTCGCGCGGCATCGACATGCGCCGCCATGCGGCCGGCGCGCCGCTGATCGACTCGATCAAGCGCGGCTTCGTGTATTCGGACGGCTGGGTCGACGATGCGCGCCTCGTCGTGCTGAACGCGCTCGATGCGAAGGAGCGCGGCGCCGAGATCCTCACGCGCACGAAGCTCGTGTCGGCGGTGCGCCACGGCGACGAATGGGAAGCGCGGCTGCAGCATGCGGACGGCTCGATCCGCGTCGTCCGGGCGCGCGCCGTCGCGAACGCGGCCGGCCCGTGGGTCGGCGACGTGCTGCACGGCGCGCTCGGCCGCGGCGCGCAGCACAGCGTGCGGCTCGTGAAGGGCAGCCACATCATCACGCGACGCCTGTTCGATCACGATCATGCGTACATCTTCCAGAACCCGGACAAGCGGATCATCTTCGCGATTCCGTACGAGCACGACTTCACGCTGATCGGCACGACCGACGTCGAATACACGAACGATCCCGCGAAGGTCGCGATCGATCGCGACGAGACGCAGTATCTGTGCGATTCGATCAACCGCTACTTCAAGCGCAAGATCTCGCCGGCCGACGTGCACTGGACCTATTCGGGCGTGCGCCCGCTGCTCGAAGACGAAAACGCGGCGAATGCATCGGCCGTCACGCGCGACTACCGCCTCGAGATGGACGACGGCGCCGGCGCGCCGCTGCTGTCGGTGTTCGGCGGCAAGATCACGACCTTCCGCAAGCTCGCGGAAGAAGCCGGCGACCTGCTGTGCCGCGCCCTCGGCCGCGACGCGCAAACCTGGACGGCCGGCGTACCGCTGCCGGGCGGCGACATCGCCGATGCGAAGTTCGACGTGTTCGCCGACGCGTTCGCGAAACGCCATCCGTGGCTGCCCGCCGCGCTCGCGCGCCGCCATGCGCGTGCGTACGGCACGCGCGCGGAGCGCGTGGTCGACGGCGCGAAGTCGCTCGCCGATCTCGGCCCCGAGATCGCGCCGGGCATCCACGACGCCGAACTGCGCTACCTGCGCGACGTCGAATGGGCCACCTGCGCGCAGGACGTGCTGTGGCGCCGCTCGAAGCTCGGCCTGCACGTCGCGCCAGGCACGCTCGATGCCGTGACGGCCGCGCTCGACGCGTGGTTCGCCGCCGCGCATGCGCCGCACGCATGATCCGTTTGCAGTTGCAGTTGTCTTACCGATGTTGATTCACCGACGCGCCGCGCAACATGCGGCGCGCATCACAACTACGCCAATCCACGGATGGAGATGAGAGACATGCAGGACCAGTACATCCTCGCGCTTGACCAGGGCACGACGAGCTCCCGCGCAATGCTGTTCGATCGCCAGGGCAACATCGTGTCGATCGCCCAGAAGGAATTCGAACAGATCTACCCGCAACCCGGCTGGGTCGAGCACGACCCGCAGGAAATCTGGTCGACGCAGGCGGGCGTCGCCGCCGAAGCCGTGACGCGCACCGGCCTGAACGGCACGTCGATCGCCGCGATCGGCATCACCAACCAGCGCGAGACGACGATCGTCTGGGATCGCGAGACGGGCCAGCCCGTCTACAACGCGATCGTCTGGCAGGATCGCCGCACCGCCGACTTCTGCGATTCGCTGAAGAAGCAGGGCCTCGAGGCGAAGGTGCGCGCGAAAACCGGCCTGCCGATCGACTCGTACTTCTCCGCGACCAAGATCCGCTGGATCCTCGACAACGTGCCGGGCGCGCGCGACAAGGCACGCCAGGGCAAGCTCGCCTTCGGCACCGTCGACAGCTGGCTCGTGTGGAACTTCACGAAGCACGAGCTGCACGTGACCGACGTGACGAACGCATCGCGCACGATGCTGTTCAACATCCACACGCGCGAGTGGGACAGCGAGCTGCTCGAACTGCTCGACATCCCGCGCAGCATGCTGCCGGACGTGAAGGCGTCGTCGGAAATCTACGGCCACACGAAGACCACGGTGTTCGCATCCAAGATCCCGCTCGCGGGCATCGCCGGCGACCAGCACGCGGCGCTGTTCGGCCAGATGTGCACGACGTCGGGCATGGTGAAGAACACCTACGGCACCGGCTGCTTCCTGATGATGAACACCGGCGACAAGCCGATCGAGTCGAAGAACAACCTCGTCACGACGATCGCCTGGCAGATCGGCGACGACGTGCAGTACGCGCTCGAAGGCAGCATCTTCATCGCGGGCGCGGTCGTGCAGTGGCTGCGCGACGGCGTCGGCATCATCAAGTCGGCCGCCGAAATCGAAGCGCTCGCCGCGAGCGTGCCGCACACCGACGGCGTCTATCTGGTGCCGGCCTTCGCCGGCCTCGGCGCGCCGCACTGGAACGCACGGGCGCGCGGCTCGGTGTTCGGCGTCACGCGCGGCACGACGTCCGCGCACCTCGCGCGCGCGGCGCTCGACGCAATCGCCTATCAGTCGCTCGACGTGCTCGCCGCGATGGAAGCCGACTCGGGCATCAGCATCGGCGAGCTGCGCGTCGACGGCGGCGCAAGTGCGAACGACCTGCTGATGCAGTTCCAGGCCGACCTGCTCGGTGTCGACGCGGTGCGTCCGCAGATCACCGAGACGACCGCGCTCGGCGCGGCCTACCTCGCGGGCCTCGCGATCGGCTACTGGAAGAACCTCGACGAATTGCGCAGCCAGTGGCAGCTCGATCGCCGCTTCTCGCCGTCGATGCCGAAGGAGCAGGTCGAGCGCTGCATGGCCGGCTGGCAGCGCGCGGTGCGCGCCGCCAAGGCGTGGGCCGACGACGCGCAGTAACCCCCGCATTCACCCCTAGCAATCCGAACGAAATAAAACAATACCGGCGGACCGCAACGCGAGTCCGCCATCATCTACGAGAGACAACATGTCACCTTATATTGCGGAATTCATCGGCACGGCGATCCTCGTGCTGCTCGGCAACGGCGCGGTCGCAAACGTGCTGCTTGCGAAGACCAAGGGCAAAGGCGCAGACCTCATCGTGATCGTCATGGGCTGGGCGATGGCGGTGTTCGTCGCCGTCTACGTGACCGCATCGTTCAGCGGCGCGCACCTGAATCCGATCGTGACGATCAGCCTCGCGCTCGCGGGCAAGTTCGCATGGTCGAAGGTCGGCGGCTACATCCTCGCTCAGATGCTCGGCGGAATGGCCGGCGCGTTGCTCGTGTGGCTCGCGTACCGCCAGCACTTCGCGAAGGAGGTCGATGCGGACCTGAAGCTCGCGGTGTTCTGCACGGCGCCCGCGATCCGCAGCGTCACGCACAACGTGCTGACCGAAGCGATCTGCACGTTCGTGCTGATCCTCGGCGTGCTGTACCTCGCGTCGCCGCAGGTCGGCCTCGGCGCGCTCGACGCGCTGCCCGTCGGCCTGCTCGTGCTCGGCATCGGCATCTCGCTCGGCGGCCCG
This sequence comes from Burkholderia sp. Bp9031, assembly GCF_003857965.1. Lineage (NCBI taxonomy): Bacteria > Pseudomonadati > Pseudomonadota > Betaproteobacteria > Burkholderiales > Burkholderiaceae > Burkholderia > Burkholderia sp. Bp9031. The sequence continues at coordinate 101,179 of NZ_QTPW01000009.1, read as the reverse complement.
ACCGGCTATGCGATGAGCCCGGCGCGCGACCTGTCGCCGCGCATCATGCATGCGCTGCTGCCGATTCCCGGCAAGCGCGACAGCGACTGGCGCTACGCGTGGGTGCCGGTAATCGGCCCGCTGCTCGGCGGCGCTGCGGCTGCCGGCCTGTATCTGCATCTGCATACGATGGCCTGATCGCGGTTTCATTCGAGCGCGGACTCATGCTCGGACTCGAGCGCGCGGCGGCAGTTGCCGCGCGCTTTCGATCCTTCCGCCCTCTCACGCTTCGCACGATCGCCGCCACACCTGTAGCGCACCGCCGCTAGCGATCGCCCGCCGACGACACCAGCGACTTCAGCTTCACCCCAGCATCCGCGACCGCGGCCAGGCTCACGCCGATCCCGCGCTCGACCAGCATGCGCGCGACGCGCATCTCCTTCACGAATCCCGACGCACGGCCGAAGCCGCTCGCCGCGACGAGCCGCTCGCCGGCATCGAAATGGAAATGGATTTCCGCGTCGTCGCCGAGCACGCGCGCGACCGTCCGCTCGCCCAGCGCCGGTTCGCCGGCCACCTGCAACTGCGCGTCGTATTGATCGGACCAGAACCACGGCATCTCGCGATACGGTTCGTCGGCACCGAGCATGTTGCGGGCGGCGACGCGCGCCTGCGTTTCGGCGCCATGCCAGGTTTCCTGACGCACGAGCCGCCCCGACGCCCTGCTCGGAAACACCGCGACATCGCCGGCCGCATAGATGCCGCGCGCCGACGTCTCGAGCCGCGCGTTCACGACGATCCCGCGCTCGACGGCGAGACCCGCGTCGCGCGCCAGTTCGTCGGCCGGTTCGATCCCGATGCCGGCGACCACCGTATCGGCGATCAGCCTATCGCCGTCGTCGAGCACGACGGCCAGCGCGCCGTCCGGCGTGCGCTCGATCGCGACGGGCCGGCGGTTCAGGCCGATTGCGACGCCGCGCTGCACATGCAGCGCATGCACGCGTGCCGCGATCGCCGCCGGCACCGCACGCCCGAGCAGGCGCGGCGCCGCATCGAGCACGGTCGCGCGGCAGCCGCGCGAGCGCGCCGACGCCGCGACTTCGAGACCGATGAAGCCGCCACCGATCAGCACCACCCGCGCATCGGGCACGAGCCGCGCGCCGAGCGCCGCCGCATCGTCGAGCGTGCGCAATGCGAATACGCCGTCGAGTTCCGCGCCCGGAATCGCGAGGCGGCGCGCGCGGCCGCCGGTCGCGAGCAGCAGCGCGTCGTAGTCGAATCCGCGGCCGCCCGATACATGCACCGCGCGCGCAACCGGATCGATCCGCTCGACCGTCCCGACGATCGGCTCGATGCCGTCGGCGCGCCACGCATCCGGATCGCGCAGCCCGCATTGCGCGGCGCTGCGTTCGCCGGTCAGCACGCCCTTCGACAGCGGCGGCCGCTCGTACGGCAGGTGCGCCTCCGCGCCGATCAGCACGATCCGCCCGCGCCAGCCGCCCTCGCGCAGCACCTGCGCCGCGCGCCCGCCCGCATGGCCCGCGCCGACGATCGCCATCACCCGGTCGTTCGCCATCGCGTCACACCTCGATCAGGATGCGGCCGTCCTCGACCTTCGCGCGGTAGGTGCGCAGCTTCTCGCAGGCGGGTGCCGACAGCGCCCGGCCGTCGCGCACGTCGAAGCGCCCGTTGTGCTTCGGGCATTCGATCACGTGGTCGATCACGAGCCCGTCCGCGAGATGCACGTGCTCGTGCGTGCACAGCCCGTCGCTTGCATACACGTTCCCGTCGATCCGGTAGATCGCGTACGTGCGGCCGTCGTGGTCGAAGCGGGCGACGTCCTCGTCGTCGATGTCGTCGAGGGCGCCGGTGTCGATCCATTGCGTCATGATGCGTGTCTCCTTGGTTGGAAGGTTCGATGCCGGTCAAGCACGCGCCGTGTCCGGCACCGGCCGCACGACGTAATGGGACGGATCGCGCGTCTGCCGGACGAGCGCCGGCACGATCTCCGCATACGCGGCCAGCGTGCTGCTGTACGGCGGCGGCATGTCGGCCTTCACGGCGTCATGCAGCTTCGGCAGCGCGTGGAACGGCACCATCGGGAACATGTGGTGTTCGACGTGGTAGTTCATGTTCCAGTACAGGAAGCGGAACACCGGATTCATCATCACGGTCCGGCAGTTGCGCCGGTGATCGAGCACGTTCTCCGGCATGCCCGCATGCTGCGTGAGGCCGAAGTACAGGTACAGCCACGCGCCGTAGAGGCTCGGCAGCCCGATGTACAGCAGCGGCAGGATCGTGCGCGAGTACAGCGCCGCGCCGATCGCGAGTGCATAAACGGTCAGATGAATGCGCGCCTCGCGCACGGCCTTCGGCCACGCCGATTCGGGCACGTAGGTGCGCTCCTCGTCGTCGAGCCGGCCAGCGAACGCGAGCATGACCATCTTGCGCAGTTCGCCCGCCACATGCTTGAGCGCGATCACGTTCAGCACGAGCCCGAGCCAGTCGGTCGGCTTCGGCGCGGCGATCTCCGGATCGCGCCCGACGACAAGCGTGTCGGTGTGATGGCGCGCGTGGCTCCAGCGCCATACCGTCGCGCGGCGGAACACCTGGAACGACGCGACCTGATACAGCACGTCGTTCATCCAGCGCGTGCGGAACGCGGTGCCGTGCCCGCATTCGTGCCAGCGCGAGTCGGCCGGGCTGCAGTACAGCGTGCCGTACACGAAGAACGCGAGAATCGCCCACGCGGAATGCGCACGCCATGCGAGCCACGCGAGCACGCCGCTCGCGACGATCGCCGCGTACCAGATCAGCGTGTCGCGGATCGCGCGCGCATCGTCGCGCTGCATCAGTTGCTTCATCAGCGGTCGCGACACCGGGCACCGGTACCACTCGGCGTTGACGAGCCCCGCGGCCTGCGCGCGCTCGCCGGCTCCGCCGATCATTCGGTATTCCTGACGGCGCGCCGCCGCGGTGCGATCGTGCGCCTGGTCGTCCGGATGGGCCACGCGTGTCTCCTGGCTTTTCGTTTGCGGGAAGCGCGTCGAGCGCTGCGTCATGCATTGAAAATTAGGCGACGGCCATGGCCCGCTCAATCGAAACGTTGACGAAATTTCGCCATCGCTTTAGCGTTCCGGACAGCGCCACGCACCGATGGCGACGACCAACATGGAGACGACCATGACCGACCCGTCCGGGCCGCGCTGGCGCAAGCGCACGGCGCGCTTCGACGAGATCGCGGCGCTCGCCGGGGTCAGCACGACCACCGTCGACCGCGTGCTGAACGAGCGCGGCAGCGTGTCCGCGCAGGCGCGCGAGCGCGTGGTCGCGGCCGCACGCCAGCTCGGCGTGCCGCGCCAGCTGCCCGACACGCGGCACGGGCTGCTCCACGTCGACGTGCTGCTGCCGGACACCGACGCGCCGTTCTTCCGGCGGCTGCAGCAGGCGCTGCAGCGCTCGCTGCAGATGCTCGACCGGCGCGTGGTCGTGCACCGGACCATCCTGCCCGCCGCGGACGACGAGCGCGCCGCCGCACTGATTGAACGGCCCGCCTACCGGCGCGCGGCGCTGATCGTCACCGCGCGCGACACGCCGCGCGTGCGCGACGCGCTGGCCGGCGCGATCGCGCGCGGCGAGACCGTCGTCACGATGGTCACCGACATCGGCGGCGTCGACCGCGTGCACTACGCGGGCATCGACAACTACCGCGCCGGGCGCACGGCCGGCTACTACATCGGCCGCCTCGCGACACGCCCCGGCCGCGTGCTGCTGCTGGGCGGACGCATGGGCTACCGTGCGCATGCCGACCGGATGGCCGGCTGCGTCGATCAACTGAAGGAGGCGTTCACCGGCCTCGGCTGCGACGATGCACCGGTCGAAACGCTCGACCAGGACGACCGCTGCTACCGCGCGGTCACGAACGCGCTGCACCGGTACGACGATATCGTCGGGATCTACAACAGCGGCGCGGGCTCCGCCGGTATCGAGGCGGCGCTGCGCAAGGCGGGCGCGGCCGGACGCGTCGTCTGGATCGGGCACGAGATGATCGACCTGCATCGCACCTATATCGAAGCCGGCTCGATGGACATCGCGATCGACCAGGATCCGGACGGCCAGGCGATTTCCGCGCTGCAGCACGTGCTGCATGCGTGCGGCATCGTCGAACGACTGCCGCCGGGCGACCCGGTCGAATTCCGCGTGTTCTGCTCGGCCAACGTGCGCACCAGCGCGTACCTGCAGGCCTGACGCTCGCCGCGCATCGCGCGGCTGCGCATCGCGAAAAAATCGACCGCCGCATTGGCGATTTTTCGTCAACGTTTGTCATGCATGCCGCGCGGCACGTCCGTACATTTGGCAACCATCCAGAACCAGAACGGACGGGAGACGATGGCTGAAGCGATCCTCATCGGCGCAAACCTCGACGGCGTGCTCGAACACGACGGCCTGCCGCTGCCCACGCCCGCCGAGCGGTTCCGGATGATCGCCGGCGCCGGCGTGTTCGACTATGTCGAGAAGAACCCGGTGCGCGGCGAGGATCTCGCGCCGTATTTCGCGCTCGTCGACCGGCATGCGCTGCCGATTCGCGTGATCGGCGGCATCTGGTGCGCGGGCCGTGACGAAGCGCACGTCGCCGAGATCGTCGACGCCGGCGCAAAGTTCGGCAGCACGGTGCTCAACTGCCAGCTGTACGCGCACCACGCGGACGGCCATCCGCTGTCGGACCGCGAAGTCGCCGACTTCTACCTGCGTGCATACGAACGCGGCGAGCCCGTCGGCTGCCTGCCGAGCCTCGAAGTGCACGTCGACATGTGGAGCGAAGATGTCCTGCGAATCGCGCGCGTCGCGCAATGCGTCGAGCAGGCCGGCGTGCCGTTCCGGATCACGCTCGACCATTCGCACCTGCTGTTCAAGATCGGCAATCGCGCCGAACTCGACGCGTCGAACCTGCGCGGGCCGGCCGACGGCGCGCACCGCCTGCTCGACCCGGCGTCACGGTCGGCCGTCTACGCCGACTGGATCGCACGCGGCTGGGTCCGGCACGCGCATGCGCGCAGCGTGATTCCGAACAATCCGGAGAACCGCTGGATGCGCCGCGCTGACGGCCGGCCCGGCCGCGGAATCCAGTACCCGTTCGTCGAACCGGCGCCGGGCGCCTATCACGGCGAATGGCGCGCAGCGCCGCTCGACACGTGGAAGACGGCGCTGCGGCACCTGCTGCAGTGGCAGGTGCACGCGCGGCCGACACGGCTCGAGCAGATCAGCTGCGAGTTCATCCCGTTTCCGGACTACGGCGGCGGCGCCCGCTATTCGATCTTCGAGAACAACGTCGCGTGCGCGCAATGGCTGCGCGACACCTGGCGCGCGCTCGCCGCGGACCCGCCCGACACGCCGGCCGGCAGCAGCGCGCGCAGCTTCACCTGATTCGCCCGCCCCGCTCGAGACCTGAGGACAGAACGATGACGCAACGAGCCTTTCACTTTTCGCTGAACCGGATGAGCGCGCCGCGCCTGCCGCTCGACCGCTATGTCGCGCTGTGCCGCAGGCTCGGCGTCGACGCGATCGAGATCCGCAACGATCTCGACGGCGTCGAGATCACCGACGGCACGCCGGCTTCGGCCGTGCGCGCGACGGCCGAAGCCGGCGGCGTGACGATCCTGACGATCAACGCGCTGCAGCGCTTCGAGCAATGGAATGCCGAGCGCGCGGACGAAGCGACCCTGCTCGCCGACTACGCCGCGCAATGCGGTGCGCGCGCACTGGTGCTGTGCCCGACCAACAGCCGCGGCGACACGCGCGACGCCGACGCGCGCCACGCCGATCTCGTGAAGGCGCTGAAGGCACTCAAGCCGATCCTCGACGCGCGCAGCCTCCTCGGCTTCATCGAGCCGCTCGGCTTCGAGGAATGCGCGCTGCGCCGCAAGTCGGACGCGGTGAAGGGCATCTACGCCGCGGCCGGCGAACAGGTATTCCGGCTCGTGCACGACACGTTCCATCACCACCTGTCGGGCGAAAACATCTTCTTCCCGAACCTGACGGGCCTCGTGCACATCTCGGGTGTCGAGGAAAGCGACCTGCCGGTCGACCGGATGCGCGACGGCCATCGCGTACTGATCGGCGGCGCCGACCGGCTCGGCAACGTCCGGCAGCTGCGCGAGCTGCTCGCGCGCGGCTATCACGGGGCATTCTCGTTCGAGCCGTTCGCGAACGAGATCGCCGAAGCGGATGACATCGAAGGCCGGCTACGCGCCAGCATCAATTACCTGCGCGGCGAGCTCGCGGCTCGCTGAGCGCCGCGGCGGCGCGTACAGCCTGTCGACGCGCATGCTGCTCCATGCGACTGTCGCGCACGTGCGCAACGCGAGCGGCTCGAATTTCCCGGTCGCGAGCAACAGTCCCGGCACGGACAACGACAACCTCGCGAATCCGCTGCCGGGCCGTTCGCGGACCACCGTGAACATTGGCATCAACCCTTCGTTCCGACGGACAACACAGGGCGCGGCCGATGCGTGCCGCGCGCCGTCGACACACAACGGAGTCACCAGGAGAACACCATGATCGAATTCGCGTTGTTCGGTGCGGGAAGAATCGGGAAGATCCACGCGGCGAATCTGGCGCGCCACCCGGGCGCGAAACTCAAGTACGTGATCGACCGTCATGCACCGTCGGCCGACGCGCTCGCGCACGCGCACGCGCACGGCGCGCAGGCCACCGACATCGAACGCGCGGCGGCGGCCGGCGCCGGACCGCCGCCGCCATGCCGCGATCACCGGCCGGATCCGGTACGCCGGCTCGGCCCGGTCGCGCAAGCGGACTCGCCCAAACGTCACGCGGCGCAGCTGCGAAAGCACGTATCATGGCGGGATGATCGGCGTCGCCGACACCCCGCCTCTCCACCACCATGCTCGATCACCTTATCTGCGACTGCGACGGCGTACTCGTCGACAGCGAAGTCATTGCCGACCGCGTGCTGTTCGAAACCCTGTCCGCCACCTTCCCTCATCTCGATTTCGAAGACGCCGCGAAGTCCGCGTTCGGCCAGCAGACGTCGCGCTTTCTCGCCGGGCTCGAAGCGCATTTCGGCATCCGGATGCCCGACAACTTCATCGAGACCATCGAGCACAACATCGAGACCGGTCTCGCGCAATCGCTCGCGCCGATCACCGGCGTGCGCGACGCGCTGTTGAAGGTCGGCCTGCCGGCCGCGGTGGTATCGAACAGCCGGCTCGTGCGCGTGCGCAGCTCGCTGAAGCGCGCATCGCTCACCGAAATCTTCGGTGATCGCGTGTTCAGCTCCGAGCAGGTCGCGCGGCCGAAGCCCTACCCCGACGTGTACCTGCATGCAGCGCACACGCTCGGCGTCACGCCGGCGCGCTGCATCGTCGTCGAGGACAGCGTGTCGGGCCTGAACGCCGCGCGCGCGGCGGGCATGAAGACGATCGCGTTCGTCGGCGCGAGCCACATCCCCGACAACTACGCGGACGCGCTGCGCGCGATGGGCATCACGCGGATCATGCGCAGGATGGATGAACTGCCGGCGCTCGTCGCGGCCGGCCTGCGCGGCGAATTCGGCGACGTGCAGTCCTGACCGACGGCCGCGCCGGATCGGCATGACCGGCGTGCGGCTCGCTGCGCACGCCGTATCGCGGGCGCAGCTGCGCGCCCGCCACACCGGCCGTCAGGCCGGTTCGCAGCAGCGCTCGCGCGCGGCCGCCAGCGCCTCGCGGAATTCGACGAGCTCCGCGATCGTCAGCATCGGCAGCCCGTGCTGCTGCGCGAAACGCTCGACATCGTCGCCGCGCGTCATCGTGCCGTCCGGATTCATCAGCTCGCAGAGCACACCCGCCGGCTTCAGGCCCGCGAGAATCGAGAGATCGACCGTCCCTTCGGTATGGCCACGACGCGCCAGCACGCCGCCCGGTTGCGCACGCAGCGGAAACACGTGGCCGGGGCGCACGATGTCGTACGGCTTCGCATCGTCGGCGATCGCCGCGCGGATCGTCGTCACGCGGTCGGCCGCGGACACGCCGGTATGCACGCCTTCGCGTGCCTCGATCGACACGGTGAACGCGGTGCCGTTGCGGCTCTCGTTGGTCTGCACCATCGGTGGCAGCTCGAGCGCGCGAACCTTGTCGTCGGTCAGGCACAGGCACACGATGCCGCTGCACTCGCGGATCAGCAGCGCCATCGTCTCCGGCGTGATGCGCTCGGCGGCAACGATCAGGTCGGCCTCGTTTTCCCGGTCGTGATCGTCCTGCAACACGACCGCGCGGCCCGCACGCAACGCGTCGAGCGCAGCGGCGATGCGCGGCGGCACCGGTTCGGAATCGAGCAACGGGAGATCGGCAAAGGCGTCGGCGGGGGCCGACGAAACGGACATGAAGGACATGTGAAACGCTCCTCGCAATGATGATTTGGGCGAAAAACGTTTCAGGGCATTGCAAACAGACAGAACGACAACCCGCTTCGCACGCACGGCGAAGCGGCCCTGACGGACATGACTATCTGCACATCTTCTCTCATCCGGACTATGACCGTCGGCTCTGGCATTCGACCAGATCTGCTGACCCCGCGCGGATGCGCGGGCGCTCGCGGGCTCGCCGGCTTACGCCAGCCTACCGCCGGTGGGGAATTTCGCCCCGCCCTGAAGACGCACTGATTGCCGGCCGGAATCCGTCCCGGCAGCGGCGGGCCAAGCATACCTCAGCTGCGCGCGCCGCGCAGCAAACCTCACCTAAAACCTTACTGACGACCCCGTCTAACGGCATCGTCCGAACGGCCGACACCCGGCCTGCGCGCCCGTCCCGAACGGAACCGGCGCCGGCCCGGCGAGCCAGCCCGCACGCGGTCAGCCGGCCGCGTGCGCGGCGTCGGGCACGAGCCAGCGCGGCGGCACTTCGGGGCTCACCGTCACACGAAACGCGCGTGCCTCGCTATCGCCCGGGTTGCGCAGGCTGTACGGCTGGTCGGCGTCGAACACGATCGCGTCGCCGGTCGCGAGTAACTGACGGCGATCGTGCACGCTGACTTCGAGCGTGCCCTCGCTGACCACCAGGTTGACCGTCGTGCCGGGTGCGCGGCGCGTGCCGGGCTCCGTGTGCAGCGGCGCGATCCGCAGCTCGTGGAACTCGGCCGCGGCCGGCTCGCCCTCCGGATACAGCGCACGCGCCGAGAAGCGGCCGTTCGAGCTGACGACGCGCGCCGCGCGCTCGGCCGCCAGGTGCTCGAAGCCGTTCACCGCGTGGCGGCGCAGGAACGCGGCGACCGACACCTTCAGCGCCGCGGCGATCTTGCAGAGCACCTTGATCGACGGCACGCTGCGCGCGGACTCGATCTGCGCGAGCATCGCGCGCGATACGCCGGACAGCCGCGCGAGCGCATCGAGCGACAGTTGCCGCTCGGCGCGCAAGCGCGCAAGGTTCACGCCGACGAGCTGCTCGAGGACGTCGAGCGACGCGAACGTCCGCGCGTCGGCGGCATCGCCGGACTCGAAGGAGGAAGACACGTCGCGCACCAGCGCCAGGGGTGAAGACATAGCATGGCCTCCAGGCCGCCGTGCGGCCCTGCGAATGGGGTAAGCCGGAATCGGGTTGCGCCACGGACGGCGCGTATCGAGACGCTATCACCCAGCCCTGAGCCCGCAAACGAAGTTATCTTCACACCGTTATCAGCATCGCGGAGGAATGCGTTCCTCGCGAACCGTGCCCTGTCGCCCCTGCGCCGGCGCACGGCCGCTCGATGCTTCGCTCACTGCGCAGCCGGTGCCGCGCCGCGCGCCGGCGCGCGCGCATCGAGCCGCATCGCGAGCCACGTGACGACGAGCGCCGCGAACGTCACCGCGACGGCCACCCACGGCAGCACGTCGAGCGCGAAGCCGTGTCCCAGCGCGAGGCCGCAGAGCCACGCGCCGCCCGCATTGCCGACGTTGAACGCGCCGATGTTCAGCGTCGACGCGAGATGCGGCGCGCTCGCGGCCTTCTCGACGACGCGCGCCTGCAGCGGCGGCACCGTCGCGAACGCGGCGATTCCCCACACGAATACGGTGACGGTGGCCGCGACCGGCTGGTGGCTCGTCTTCGCGAACACGGCCATCACGGCCATCAGCGCGACCAGGATCGCGATCAGCGACGGCATCAGCGCGCGGTCGGCGAGCTTGCCGCCGAGCGTGTTGCCGACCGTCAGCCCGGCACCGAACAGCACGAGGATCAACGCGACCGCACGCGGCGAATAGCCGGTGACGGTTTCGAGGATCGGCGCGATGTACGTGAACACGACGAACACGCCGCCGAAGCCGAGCACCGTCATCAACAGCGCGAGCCAGACCTGCGGCTCCTTCAGCACGCGCACTTCGTGGCCGAGGCCGACGGGCCCGCTGTCGTGGCGGTTCGGCACCAGCAGCGCGACGCCGCCGAGCGACAGCACGCCGAGCGCGGCGACGATCCAGAACGACGCGCGCCAGCCGAGCAGCTGGCCGACGAACGTGCCGAACGGCACGCCGAGCACGTTCGACAGCGTGAGGCCCGTGAACATCAGTGCGATCGCGCTCGCGCGCTTGTCGGCTGGCACGAGCGACGCGGCGACCACCGCGCCGATGCCGAAGAACGAGCCGTGCGCGAACGACGTGACGACGCGCGCGACCATCAGCATCGCGTAGCCGGACGCGCTCGCGCACAGCACGTTGCCGACGATGAAGATCGCCATCAGCAACAGCAGCGCGGCCTTGCGCGGCATGCGGCTCGTCAGCACGGCGAGCAGCGGCGCGCCGGCCGCGACGCCGAGCGCATAGCCCGTGACCAGCAGGCCGGCCGACGGCAGCGACACGGCGAGGTCGTGCGCGACTTCGGGCAAGAGCCCCATGATGATGAATTCGGTGGTGCCGATGGCGAAGGCGCTGATTGCAAGCGCCAGTAGTGGAATGGGCATGACGTTCTCCGGAAGGCGGCGGGAGCGGCGCCGTCTCGGTGCCGCACCGCACAAGAAGCGGGATGTGCGCGCATTGTCCCGAATACGCCTATCTTTGATAATTGGCGTGGCATTTGAACCATTTTCAAAAGATTCTGGAAAATCCGATGGATCGACTGGGCGACATCCGGCTGTTCGTCGAGGCGGCCGAACTGGGCAGCCTGACCGCGGCCGGGCGCAAGCTGAACCTCACGCCGGCCGCCGCAAGCGCGCGCCTCGCGAAGCTCGAGGCCGCGGTCGCCACCCGGCTGTTCGACCGTTCGACCCGGCAGTTGCGGCTCACCGACGAGGGCCGCCTGTACCTGAGCGGCTGCCGCCAGGCGTTGCAGGCGCTCGACGATGCAAACGCGCTGCTGCAGGCAGGCCGCAACGTCGTCGGCGGCCGGGTGCGGCTGTCGGCGACGTCCGATTTCGGCCGCCGCCGGCTGCTCGACTGGCTCGACGAATTCACCGCGCGCTACCCGGACGTGACGTTTTCGCTGACGGCATCCGACTCGACGGTGAACCTGTGGCAGGACGAGATCGACCTCGCGATCCGTTTCGCCGCGCCGCCCGACGGCGCGCTCGTCGCCCGCCGCCTCGCCGCGGACCGGCGCGTGCCGTGCGCGGCACCGGCGTTCGTCGCACGCCACGGCGTGCCGCGCGATCCGCATGACCTGGCCCGCTTTCCGTGCAACGTGATCACGGTGACGTCGGGGCCGATGAACACATGGCACTTCACGCGCGGCGACGACACGCAGACCTGCACGGTGCCGCTCGCCACCGCATTCGAGACCAACGACGGCGGCCTCGCCCGCGAGTGGGCGCTGCGCGGCAACGGCATCGTGCTGAACTCGATCTGGGATGTCGCCGACGACATCCGCGCCGGGCGGCTCAAGGTCCTGCTGCCCGACTGGCGGCACCAGGGTGCGCCGCTGCACGCGATTTATCCCGGCAAGCGCTACATGGCGCCGCGCGTGCGCGTGCTGCTCGACTTCCTCGCCGAACGCTTCGCGCGCGAGGAAGCGGCGCTCGACGATCTGCTGAACGCGTGCCGCTGACGGCCGCCGCGCCGTCATATCGGGGTCGGAGCGCACCGGGCGGACGTCGTGCGACTGCAACCTGCCGCCCGCCCGGGACGGCGCGTAAAGCTATAATGGAAGGCTTTCCCGACGGCTTTTCACGAGTTCACGCGTTCACGACAGGCGCGCCCCGGTCCGCCACGCGGCACCGGCACGAACCGCTGCACCGGCAGCAGCCGTCCCGATTCACTCTTGACGACGCCCCCAGGTCAACCACTGCGAACGGCGAATCCCCATGACGAAAAAAGTTTACGTAAAGACCTTCGGCTGCCAGATGAACGAGTACGACTCGGACAAGATGGTGGACGTGCTCAACGCGGCCGAAGGCCTCGAAAAGACCGATACCCCGGAAGACGCGGACATCATCCTGTTCAACACGTGCTCGGTGCGTGAGAAGGCGCAGGAAAAGGTGTTCTCCGACCTCGGCCGCGTGCGCGAGCTGAAGGAAGCGAAGCCGGGCCTCCTGATCGGCGTCGGCGGCTGCGTCGCCAGCCAGGAAGGCGCGTCGATCGTGTCGCGCGCACCGTACGTCGACCTCGTGTTCGGCCCGCAGACGCTGCACCGCCTGCCGCAGATGATCGACGCGCGCCGCGAGAGCGGCCGTGCGCAGGTCGACATCACGTTCCCCGAGATCGAGAAGTTCGACCACCTGCCGCCCGCGCGCGTCGAGGGGCCGAGCGCGTTCGTGTCGATCATGGAAGGCTGCTCGAAGTACTGCAGCTACTGCGTCGTGCCGTACACGCGCGGCGACGAAGTGTCGCGCCCGCTCGACGACGTGCTGACCGAAGTGGCCGGCCTCGCCGACCAGGGCGTGCGCGAAGTCACGCTGCTCGGCCAGAACGTGAACGCGTATCGTGGCGCGCTGACCGCCGGCTCGACGGAAATCGCCGATTTCGCGACGCTGATCGAATACGTCGCCGATATCCCCGGCATCGAGCGGATCCGCTACACGACGTCGCACCCGAAGGAATTCACGCAGCGCCTGATCGACGCCTACGCAAAGGTGCCGAAGCTCGTGAGCCACCTGCACCTGCCCGTCCAGCACGGCTCCGACCGCATCCTGATGGCGATGAAGCGCGGCTACACGGTGCTCGAATACAAGTCGGTGATCCGCAAGCTGCGCGCGATCCGCCCGGACCTGTCGCTGTCGACCGACATGATCGTCGGCTTCCCCGGCGAGACCGAGGAAGATTTCGACAAGATGATGGCGCTCGTGCACGAGATGAGCTACGACACCAGCTTCTCGTTCATCTACAGCCCGCGTCCCGGCACGCCGGCCGCGAACCTGCACGACGACACGCCGCGCGAAGTGAAGCTCAAACGCCTGCAACATCTGCAGGCGACCATCGAGGAAAACGTCGCACGCATCAGCCGGTCGATGGTCGGGAAGGTCGAACGGATCCTCGTCGAGGGCCCGTCGCGCAAGGATCCGAACGAACTGTCGGGCCGCACCGAGAACAACCGGGTCGTGAATTTCCCGGCGCCGCTCGCGTCGCACCCGCGCCTGATCGGCCAGATGATCGACGTGAAGATCAACCATGCGTACCCGCATTCGCTGCGCGGCGAGCTCCTGCTCGTGAGCGACGACGCGAGCGCGGCCACCCACTGACCGACTGACGTTCCACAGGAGCCCGACGCTACTTTGAAGACCGTCCAAGCACTGGAATTCACCGCGCCGCGCGACGACAACGCGCGCCTCGCCAACCTCTGCGGCCCGCTCGACGAGAACCTGCGGCAGATCGAGCAGGCACTCGACGTCACGCTCGCGCGGCGCGGCCACCGGATCACGATCCGCGGGCGCGGCGCGAAGCTCGCGCTCGCGGCGCTCGAGAACTTCTACAACCGCGCGCGCGATCCGCTGTCGGTCGACGATATCCAGCTCGCGCTGGTCGAAGTGCGCCACACCAACGGCAACGGCCGCCAGGACACGCTCGACGTACGCTTTCGCGGCGACCCGGACCATCCGTTCGACGAACCCGCGGTGCAGCTCGACGACGCAGCGCCCGACGAGGAGCCGGCGCCGAAGCTCTACACGCGGCGCGCCGACCTGCGCGGCCGCACGCCCGCGCAGCGCGAATACCTGAAGCAGATCCTGCAGCACGATGTGACGTTCGGCATCGGGCCGGCCGGCACCGGCAAGACCTACCTCGCGGTCGCGTGCGCGGTCGACGCGCTCGAACGCGACCAGGTCAAGCGGATCGTGCTGACGCGCCCGGCCGTCGAGGCCGGCGAGCGGCTCGGCTTCCTGCCGGGCGATCTCGCGCAGAAGGTCGACCCGTACCTGCGGCCGCTGTACGACGCGCTGTACGACCTGCTCGGCTTCGACAAGACCGCGAAGATGTTCGAGCGCCAGATGATCGAGATCGCGCCGCTCGCGTACATGCGCGGCCGCACGCTGAACCACGCGTTCATCATCCTCGACGAGGCGCAGAACACGACGCCCGAGCAGATGAAGATGTTCCTCACGCGGATCGGCTTCGGCTCGAAGGCCGTCGTCACCGGCGACACGAGCCAGGTCGACCTGCCGCGCGCGCAGAAGAGCGGCCTGATCGAGGCGCAGCAGGTGCTCGGCGGCGTGCGCGGCATCGCGCTCACGCGCTTCACGAGCGCGGACGTCGTGCGTCATCCGCTCGTCGCGCGCATCGTCGAGGCGTACGACGACTTCCACGCGCAGCACAAGGACGCGTGAAGCACGGGCGGCGCCCGCGCGCCGCACCGGCCATCGGCCCGGCCCGCCCGACGGCGCGCCGGGCATTTTTTTGGTCCGCACGCGGCCGGTTCGAATTCGGGAGCGATCGGCCGTTTGGTGTATCCTCAACGCGTTCCAATCGCCGCACCCGTCATGAAATCTTCCCGTTCTCGCAAGTCCGGGCGCGACCAGTCCGCCGCGCCCGATTCCCCCCGTCTTTCGCTGTTCGATGCGAAGGGCAAGGCCCGGACCGTCGACGCGCAAGGGCTTCGAATCGACTTCCCCGATGGCCGCAGCCTGATGTTCGACCT
This sequence comes from Burkholderia sp. Bp9031, assembly GCF_003857965.1. NCBI lineage: Bacteria > Pseudomonadati > Pseudomonadota > Betaproteobacteria > Burkholderiales > Burkholderiaceae > Burkholderia > Burkholderia sp. Bp9031. The sequence continues at coordinate 86,177 of NZ_QTPW01000009.1, read as the reverse complement.
GTCGGGCAGCTCGGGCGAGGCGGCCGTCGCGATCGTCGCGCAGCACAACGATCCGGCCATGCGCGCGAAACTCGCGCTGCAGCCCGAGCATTACGACAGCGTGACGCTGCACGTGGGTGCCGAACCCGCACCGCGCGACGAGGAAATCGCGGAAATGGCGGATGAGCTGCGCGAGCTGGAGCTCGACCTGTCCGTGCAGTATGGCGACGAAATCACCGGCGACGTCCGCAAGGCGCTCCCGAAGCGCAAGCTGATCGCCGAATGGATCGAGCCTGCGCTGTTCGCGAGCGCGCAGCTCACCGTGCGCTTCGTCGGCGAGGATGAAGGCCGCACGCTGAACGCCGGCTATCGCCACAAGGACTACCCGACCAACGTGCTGACTTTCGCGTACGACCCGGCGCCCGACGGCACCGTGATCGGCGATCTCGTGCTGTGCTGTCCGGTCGTCGAGAAGGAAGCGCACGAACAAGGCAAGCCGCTCGCGGCTCACTATGCGCACCTGCTGGTGCACGGCGCGCTGCACGCGCAGGGCTACGATCACGAGACGAGCGACGAAGACGCCGCCGAAATGGAAGCGCTCGAAGTCGACATCCTCGCAAAGCTCGGCTTCCCGAACCCCTACCGGTAAGAGGCGTCCGTACCATGCGCCACGCCGCGACGCTGCCGCCCGCGTATCCGCCGTCGATCGGCGAAGGACGGCTGCTGACGGACGACGAGCTCGCGGCGTCGCTCGCGCACACGATGCGCGACTGGGACGGCCAGCAGGATCTCTGGCTGTTCGGCTATGGCTCGCTGATCTGGAACCCCGGGCTGCCGACCGCCGCCGCCGTGCGCGGCAAGGTACACGGCTACCATCGCGGGCTTTACCTGTGGTCGCGCGTGAACCGCGGCACACCCGAACGTCCGGGCCTCGTGCTCGCGCTCGATCGCGGCGGCTCATGCTCGGGCATCGCATTCCGGCTCGCGGGCCCGACCGCGCAGCCGCATCTCGAGACGCTGTGGAAACGCGAGATGCCGATGGGCTCGTACCGGCCCGCGTGGCTGCCGTGCTCGCTCGAGACCGGCGAACGCGTGAGCGCGCTGGCATTCGTGATGCGCCGCGACGTGCCGACCTACACCGGCAAGCTGACCGACCCCGTCGTGCGGGAAGTGTTCAGCTGCGCGGCCGGCCGCTACGGCACGACGCTCGACTACGTGAGCCGCACCGTGGACGCGCTGCGCGCGAGCGGCATCCCCGATCGCGCGCTCGAAGGGCTGCTCGCGCGGTGCCGGTGACGCCCGACAGGCCGGCGCCCGCCCGGCCCGCCCAGCCCGCGACGAAATGCCGCCTCCGCCGACCGGCCTGCCGGTCGCCATTGCGCTCCGCTTTTTTGCCACTGCTGCCCCGGCGCTCCTTTCTGAGATAGGATGGATACGAAGGACGGCGCGGCCGTTCCCGAGCGGGCTCGCGCGCGCCGCCTGCCCCGGCCGGACGGCCGGTGTGACACAGCCGCGCCATGCCCTTGGTGTATCCTTGCCTTCTCCGTGACCGCGCGCTCCGGCATGACCCGGGCGCACCACCATGAACGATTCGTATCCCAGTCGTAAGTCAACCGACAAACCGCAAGAAAAGCGCTCGCTGCTCGAGCGCCTGACCGACTTCATCTCGCCCGAGCCGGAATCCCGGGCCGAGCTGCTGGAAATCCTCCAGGACGCCCACGAACGCAACCTGATCGACGCCGATTCTCTATCGATGATCGAAGGCGTATTCCAGGTGTCCGACCTGTGCGCCCGCGACATCATGGTGCCGCGCGCGCAGATGGACGCGATCAACATCGCCGACAAGCCTGAAGACTTCATCCCGTTCGTCCTCGAGAAGGCGCACTCGCGCTACCCGGTGTACGAGGAGAATCGCGACAACGTGATCGGCGTGCTGCTCGCGAAAGACCTGCTGCGCTTCTATGCCGAAGAGGAATTCGACGTGCGCGGGATGCTGCGCCCCGCCGTGTTCATTCCCGAATCGAAGCGCCTGAACGTGCTGCTGCACGACTTCCGCGTGAACCGCAATCACCTCGCGATCGTCGTCGACGAATACGGCGGCGTCGCGGGCCTGATCACGATCGAGGACGTGCTCGAACAGATCGTCGGCGACATCGAGGACGAATACGACTTCGACGAGGAAGCCGGCAACATCATCGCGGGGCCGGACGGCCGCTACCGCGTGCGCGCGCTCACCGAGATCGAACAGTTCAACGAGACGTTCGGCACCGACTTCCCCGACGACGAGGTCGACACGATCGGCGGGCTGATCACCCATCATTTCGGCCGCGTGCCGCACCGCGGCGAGAAGCTGCAGCTCGGCAACCTGGTGTTCGAGATCCAGCGCGGCGACGCGCGCCAGGTCCACGTGCTGCTGGTGCGCCGCAACCCGCTCGCGAGCCGCCGCGCCGAAACCTCGCACGAGGACTGACCGTCTCGCGCCGGCCGCGTCTCCTTCAACCGCTCGCCCTCTTTCGCTTCACATGGACGATCCGATCCCGTCCCGCCCGGCTGGCGGTCTTCTCGCGCCGGCGCCCGGCCGCGCGCTGCCGCGCTGGCACTATCCCGCCGCACTGCTCGCCGGCGCGGCCAATACGCTCAGCTTCGCACCGACGCCGCACGGCGGCTGGCTGCAGCTCGTCGTATTCGTCTGGTTTTTCGCCCAGCTGACCCGCACGTCGAGCTGGCGCGGCGCCGCGCTCACCGGCGGCGCGTTCGGTTTCGGCAACTTCATCAGCGGCATCTGGTGGCTCTACATCAGCATGCACGTGTACGGCGAGATGGCCGCGCCGCTCGCGGGCGGCGCGCTGGCGCTGTTCTCGCTGTACCTGTCGCTGTACCCGGCGTTCTCGGCCGGACTGTGGTCGTTCTGTGCGGGCCATGCGTGGCATCGGCGCGAACCCGACCCGCGGCCGTTCTCGCCGACCTGGCACGGCGCGTTCGCGTTCGCAAGCGCATGGGCGCTCGGCGAATGGCTGCGCGGCACCGTGTTTACCGGCTTTCCGTGGCTCGCGAGCGGCTATCCGCAGGTGGACGGCCCGTTCGCGGGCTTCGCGCCGGTGGTCGGCGTATACGGGATCGGCTGGGTGCTCGCGCTGTTCGCCGCGCTGGTCGTGCAGGCGCTCGTCGCCGCGCGCCGGTCGCCCGCACCAGAACACGCCGGCGGCAACGCGCGCGTGCGTATCGCCGCGCCGGCCGCCATCGCCGTCGCGCTGGTCGCGGCCGGCGTCGGGCTGTCGCAGGCCACGTGGACCGTCCCCGCGAACGCGCCGCTCACCGTGCGGCTGCTGCAGGGCAACGTGAAGCAGGACATCAAGTTCGAGCAGGAAGGCATCGACGCGGCGATCAAGATGTACCAGCAGATGATCGTCGAGAAGCCGGCCGACCTGATCGTCACGCCGGAGACCGCGATCGCGGTGATGATCCAGGAGCTGCCCGAGCCGTTCGCCGTCGCGATCCGCAAGTTCAGCGACACGACGGGCTCGGCCGTGCTGTTCGGCGCGGTCGGCGCGTCGGTGACGCCGGAAGGCCGTTACGTCGACTACACGAACAGCCTGTATGGCGTGACACCGCACTCGCGTGACATCTATCACTACGACAAGCACCATCTCGTGCCCTTCGGCGAATTCATCCCGTGGGGCTTCCGGTGGTTCGTCGACCTGATGAAGATGCCGCTCGGCGACTTCGCGCGCGGCGCGCCGGTGCAGAAGCCGTTCCTCGTGCACAACCAGCCGGTGATGGCCGACATCTGCTACGAGGACTTGTTCGGCGAGGAAATCGCCGCGACGATCCGCGACAACCCGCAGCCGCCCGGCGTGCTCGTCAACGTGACGAACCTCGCGTGGTTCGGCGACACGATCGCGCTCGACCAGCACCTGCAGATCGCGCGGATGCGCGCGCTCGAAACGGGCCGGCCGATGCTGCGCTCGACCAATACCGGGATGACGGCCGCGATCGACGCGCACGGCCGCGTGCTCGGCCAGTTGAAGCCGTTCACGATCGGCTCGCTCGACGTGCTGATCGAAGGCACGAGCGGCTTCACGCCGTACGTGACGAGCGGCAACAACATCGTGCTCGCGGCGTCGCTCGTGCTCCTCGCGTTCGGCTTCACGTTCGGGCCGGGCCTGCGCCGCCGCAACAGCGCGAAGGCCGGCGACGACCGGAACGCGTGACGCATCGGCCGGCCGCTCAGGCCGGCCGCTTCGCCTGCGCGGCCGGTCCACGCGGATCGCGCCCGAGCGCTTCCATCACCGGCGCCCATGCTCCGAACGCAGGCTGCGGGTACAGAATCGGTGGAATGAGGAGGTCGTTCGAATCGTCCATGCGGTCCGGCGTGGGCAATCGATCACGCGGCAAGCGGCGCGCGGCACCGCAATACGCGCATCTTGACGCCCGCGCACAGCGGCGCGGCAGCCACGCGGCAAGCGCATCGCGACGTCGTGCGAGCGACCGCCCCGCACGCATCGACACCCCGCGCACGGGGCGCCGGAACACCGCCAACGGCCTCTTCGTCCGCGTTCCGGCCGCATCCGGTCGCCGATCCGGTAAAATTGCACGTTTCAGCACACTAACAAGCCGCGCCGCCGCGCGAGCCGACCCTCCGGGCCCCGCCCGGAGCGCCGCCCGCAACGGAGCGCCAGCGCCACGAAGGCTCTTCATGCTTACGTTTCAGCAAATCATCCTGACGCTGCAGTCCTACTGGGACAAGCAGGGTTGCGCTCTGCTCCAGCCCATCGACATGGAAGTCGGCGCGGGCACGTCGCACGTCCACACGTTCCTGCGCGCGGTCGGCCCCGAGCCGTGGCGCGCCGCCTACGTGCAGCCGTCGCGCCGCCCGAAGGACGGCCGCTACGGCGAGAACCCGAACCGCCTGCAGCATTACTACCAGTACCAGGTCGTGCTCAAGCCGGCGCCGGAAAACATCCTCGACCTGTACCTCGGCTCGCTGGAAGCGCTCGGCTTCGACCTGCAGCAGAACGACGTGCGCTTCGTCGAGGACGACTGGGAGAACCCGACGCTCGGCGCGTGGGGCCTCGGCTGGGAAGTGTGGCTGAACGGGATGGAAGTCACGCAGTTCACGTATTTCCAGCAGGTCGGCGGCCTCGACTGCAAGCCCGTGCTCGGCGAGATCACCTACGGCCTCGAGCGCCTCGCGATGTACCTGCAGAAGGTCGAGAACGTGTACGACCTCGTATGGACCGAGTGGGAAGAGCAAGGCCCGAACGGCCCCGAGCTGCGCCGCCTGTCGTACGGCGACGTCTACCACCAGAACGAGGTCGAGCAGTCGACCTACAACTTCGAGCACGCGAACGTCGACCTGCTGTTCACGTTCTTCAACAGCTACGAAGCGGAAGCGAAGAAGATGATCGACGCGCAGCTCGCGCTGCCCGCGTACGAACTCGTGCTGAAGGCCGGCCACACGTTCAACCTGCTCGACGCGCGCGGCGCGATCTCGGTGACCGAGCGTGCGGCATACATCGGCCGCATCCGCGCGCTGTCGCGTCTCGTCGCGCAGGCTTACTACGACTCGCGCGAGAAGCTCGGCTTCCCGATGCTCGGCAATCCGCCGGGCGTGCCGGGCCTCACCACCGACGCCCAGGACGCCGCCCAGCCGGCATGGGCGCCGCCGCTCAAGGTCGAACGCAAGATCGATCAGGACTGACGAGACGAGATTTATTCCAGACATGACGCACAATCATCCCGCCCCCCTGCTCGTCGAACTGCTGACCGAAGAGCTGCCGCCGAAGGCCCTCGCGCGCCTCGGCGACGCATTCGCCGAAGGCCTCGCGCAACGCCTCGCGGCGCGCGACCTCGTCGAAGGCGAACTCGTGTTCGAACGCTACGCCACGCCGCGCCGCCTTGCGGTCGTCGTGCAGAACGTGCGCGCCGTCGCGCCTGAAAAGCAGGTCCGCGAAAAGGTCCTGCCCGTATCGGTCGCGCTCGACGCCGAAGGCAAGCCGACCGCCCCGCTCGCGAAGAAGCTCGCGGCGCTCGGCCACCCGAACCTGTCGATCGCCGATCTCGAGCGCGCACAGGACGGCAAGGCCGAAGCGTTCTTCGTCAACTATTCCGCGGCCGGCGCGACGCTCGCCGACGGGCTGCAGGCCGCGCTCGACGAGACGCTCGAGAAGCTGCCGATCCCGAAGGTCATGACCTACCAGCGCCCGGACGGCTCCGACGTGAAGTTCGTGCGCCCGGTGCATCGCCTGACGGTGCTGCACGACGATCGCATCGTGCCCGTCACCGCATTCGGCGTGGATGCCGGCGACACCACGCTCGGCCACCGCTTCCTGTCCGACGGCCTCGTCGCGATCCAGCATGCGCGCGCGTATGCCGACACGCTGCGCGACAAGGGCCGCGTGATCGCGCACTTCGCCGATCGCCGCGAAACGATCCGCACGCAGCTGAACGAACACGCGAACGGCGACACGGTCGTGATGCCCGAATCGCTGCTCGACGAAGTGACGTCGCTGGTCGAATGGCCGGTCGTCTATCCGTGCCGCTTCGAGGACGAATTCCTGCAGGTGCCGCAGGAATGCCTGATCCTCACGATGCAGACGAACCAAAAGTACTTCGCGCTGACCGACGTCGGCGGCAAGCTGCGCTCGCGCTTCCTGATCGTGTCGAACATCGATACGAAGACGCCGGGCGAGATCGTCGAAGGCAACGAGCGCGTCGTGCGCCCGCGCCTCGCCGACGCGAAGTTCTTCTTCGAGCAGGACAAGAAGAAGAAGCTCGCCGAGCGCGTGCCGCTGCTCGCGAACGTCGTGTATCACAACAAGCTCGGCTCGGCGCTCGCGCGCGTCGAGCGCCTCGAGGCGCTGGCCGGCGAGATCGCGCCCGCGATCGGCGCCGATGCCGCGCATGCGAAGCGCGCCGCGCGCCTCGCGAAGGCCGACCTGCTGACCGACATGGTCGGCGAGTTCCCGGAATTGCAGGGCACGATGGGCACGTACTACGCGCGTCACGACGGCGAACCCGACGACGTCGCGCTCGCGTGCGCCGAGCACTACCAGCCGCGCTTCTCCGGCGATGCGCTGCCGACCACGCCGGTATCGACCGCCGTCGCGCTGGCCGACAAGCTCGAGACGATCGTCGGCATCTGGGGCATCGGCCTCGCGCCGACCGGCGAAAAGGATCCGTTCGCGCTGCGCCGTCACGCGCTCGGCGTGCTGCGCCTGCTGCTCGAGAAGCAGCTGCCGCTCGATCTCGTGTCGCTGCTGCGCACGGCCCATGCACGCTTCGAAGGCGTGCCGGGCGTCGCCGAATCGACCGATGCGATCTTCGCGTTCTTCATGGACCGCCTGCGCGGCCTGCTGCGCGAACGCGGCTACTCGGCCGGCGAAGTCGATGCGGTGCTGAGCCTGAACCCGACGCGCGTCGACGATCTCGTCGCGCGCCTCGACGCGGTGCGCGAATTCACGCGCCTCGCGGAAGCCGAAGCGCTCGCGGCCGCGAACAAGCGGATCTCGAACATCCTGAAGAAGTCCGAAGGCGGCGCGAACGGCGCGGTGCAGCCGACGCTGCTCGTCGAGGCCGCCGAAAAGGCGCTGCACGAACAGCTCGCGGCCGTGACGCCGCACGTGCAGTCGCAGCTCGAGGCGCATGCATACACGGGCGCGCTGTCGGCGCTCGCCGCGCTGCGCGCGCCGGTCGACACGTTCTTCAACGACGTGATGGTCAATGCCGAGGATCCCGCGCTGCGCGCGAACCGTCTCGCGCTGCTGTCCGCGCTGCATCAGCAGATGAACTGCGTCGCCGACATCTCGAAGCTCGCCGCATAAGGGCCGAACGATGCCGACCAGCCTCAACCGCAAGCTCGTCGTCCTCGACCGGGACGGCGTGATCAACGTCGATTCGGACACGTTCGTCAAGACGCCCGACGAGTGGATCGCGCTGCCCGGCAGCCTCGAGGCGATCGCACGGCTCAACCACGCGGGCTATCGCGTGGTCGTCGCAACCAACCAGTCCGGCATCGGCCGCGGGCTGTTCGACATGGCCGCGCTCAACGCGATGCACCTGAAGATGCATCGCGCGGCGGCCGCGGTCGGTGCACGCATCGACGCGGTGTTCTTCTGCCCGCACGTGTCGGAAGATCACTGCGACTGCCGCAAGCCGAAGCCCGGCATGATGCAGATGATCGCCGAGCGCTTCGAGATCGATCCCGATCACACGCCGGTCGTCGGCGATTCGCTGCGCGACCTGCAGGCCGGCGTCGCGGTCGGCTTCCGGCCGCACCTCGTGCTGACCGGCAAGGGCAAGAAGACGCTCGCCGCGGGCAATCTGCCGGACGGCACGAAGGTCCACGACGACCTGCGCGCGTTCGCACTCGACTTCCTTTCACACGAACACGAGTGATGCGGCCGCCGCGCGCATCCTCCTTACAGTCAGACCCACGCCGATGCGCTTCGTCCGCTCCCTGCTGCTGCTGATCTACTTCATCCTGTACACGGTGCCGTACGCCACCGCGTGCTTCATCGCGTTCCCGTTCATGCGCCCCGACGCGCGCTACTGGATGGCGGCCGGCTGGTGCAAGTCGACGCTGTGGGTCGTGCGCTGGCTGAACGGCATCCGCTATCGGATCGAAGGGATGGAGAACCTGCCCGACGGCCCGGCCGTGCTGCTGTCGAAGCACCAGTCCGCGTGGGAGACGCTCGCGTTTCCAGCACTGATGCCCAAGCCGCTCTGCTACGTGTTCAAGCGTGAGCTGCTGTACGTGCCGTTCTTCGGCTGGGCGCTCGGGATGCTGCACATGGTCAACATCAACCGCAAGGAAGGCAAGAACGCCTTCGTGTCGGTGATCCGCCAGGGCAAGAAGCGCCTGTCGGAAGGCGCATGGATGATCATGTTCCCGGAAGGCACGCGCACGCCGGTCGGCAAGCAGGGCAAGTACAAGACGGGCGGCGCGCGCTTCGCGATCGAAACCGGCGCGCCGGTCGTGCCGATCGCGCACAATGCAGGTCGTGTGTGGCCGCGCAATTCGTTCACGAAGTTCCCGGGCGTCGTCACCGTGTCGATCGGCAAGCCGATTCCCGTCGACGGCAAGACGCCCGACGTATTGAACTCGCAGGTCGAAGCATGGATCGAAGCGGAAATGCGCCGCATCGATCCGGATTCGTATCGCCAGGCGGGCAATGCCGGCACGCGCGATGCCGCGCGAGTCTGACGCCCCCTAGGTTACAGCCGTTGCGTACGACAAAAAGAAGCGAACTGATGAAAAAGCGTCCGCGGCCACGGCCTGCCGTCGTGGCCCTCGATCATCGCCAGATGGACCTGCCGCTCTTCGACGGGCCGGCCGCGGCGTCGCCGGCACCGTCGGCGCCCGCCGCGCCGTCCACGCCGCCCGAAGCGGCTGCAGCTCCCGCGGTGCCCACGGCGCCGCTTGATCCGGGCCCCGCGCCCGATCGCTCTCGCGTCCGTACGTTCGCGCTCGACAGCCGCGTGCTCGAATACCGGCTCAAGCGCTCCGCGCGCCGCACGATCGGCTTCACGATCGACGGCAGCGGGCTGTCGATCACCGCGCCGCGCTGGGTCACGCTCGCCGACATCGAAGCGGCGATCGCCGAAAAGCAGCGCTGGATCTTCGCGAAGCTCGCCGAGTGGAAGACCCGCACCGAGCAGCGTGCGCTGCCGCAGATCGACTGGCGTGACGGCGCGCAACTCCCGTATCTCGGCAAGACGGTCACGATCGCGCTCGGCGCGGGCGCCGTCGCATTCGACGCCGACGCGCTGCGGCTGTCGCTGCCGCTGCCTGCGCAGGCGGACATGCAGCAGATCAAGGATCGCGTGCAGGGCTGGCTGCAGGGCGAAGCGAAGCGGATCTTCGGCGAACGCCTCGTGGTCTATGCGGAAAAGCTCGGCGTCACGTATTCGATGTATGCGCTGTCGTCAGCCGCGACGCGCTGGGGCAGTTGCTCGAGCGACGGCAAGATCCGGCTGAACTGGCGGCTGATCCATTTCCCGATGTCGATCATCGACTACGTCGTCGCGCACGAGCTGTCGCACCTGCGCGAGATGAACCACAGCCCGGCCTTCTGGCAGACCGTCGAATCGATCTTCCCGGAATTCCGTGAAGCGCGGCACACGCTCAAGCATCACCCACCCGAGCTGCTGCCGTCGCTGTAACGCGATCGGTCGCACCGAACATGCAAACGGGCGATGCGGATTCCTCCGCATCGCCCGTTTTCGTTGCCCGCGACACGCATCGTGCGCCGCGAGCCGCTCATCCCGCGCTCAGTGCGCCTTCTTCTGGATGAACTCGATCTTGTAGCCGTCCGGATCCTCGACGAACGCGATCACGGTCGTGCCGTGCTTCATCGGGCCCGCTTCGCGGGTCACCTTGCCACCTTGCGCCTTGATCCTGTCGCAGGCCGCGTAGGCGTCGTCGACTTCCAGCGCCAGGTGGCCGAAGCCGTTGCCAAGATCGTAGGCCGGCGTGTCCCAGTTATGGGTCAGTTCGATCACGGTACCCGTGCTTTCGTCCTCGTAGCCGACGAATGCGAGTGTGAACTTGCCTTCCGGATAGTCGTCGCGGCGCAGCACCTTCATGCCGAGCAATTCGGTGTAGAACTTGATCGAGCGGTCGAGATCGCCGACTCGCAGCATCGTATGCAGCAATCGCATGTGTTGTACTCCTGTGGGGACTTTCCAGAACCGGAAATTCTACCGGAGTCACGTGAATCCCGCCGCCGGCGCCCGGCCTGCCGCCGACCGATAAACGGATACCGAGCATCCGCACGACAAGCCCGACGCCCGTACACCGGTAGAAACCAACCTGCTTGCCTGCCCCCGTCGCCCCCGCCGATCGGGTAACATCGTCCCACCTCGCACCAAAAGCGGGCATGCCGTCCGCCGCCGGAACGCGACCACCCTCCCATCCTGTTCAGCCACACTGCCTGCCGTGCGAAACCGCCGACTCAAGCGTGCCGGACGCGCCGTCCGTCCGCCGCTGCCGCTTCCCATGTCCACCCCCCTCTCCCGCCGCATCGGCGAGGTCCGCCGATGACCGCGCTCGCCGGGTCGTCCGTGCGCCGCGCGCTCGACACGCGTGCCGTCTGCGTAATGCTGCTGCTGTGCGCGATCTGGGGCTTCCAGCAGGTCGCAATCAAGAGCACGAACGCCGCGATCCCGCCGATGTTCCAGGCCGGGCTGCGCTCGGTGATCGCCGCGCTCCTGCTGTGGGGCTGGGCGCGCTCGCGCGGCACGCCGCTGTTCCGCGCGGACGGCACGCTCGGTGCGGGTATCGCGGCCGGCGCGCTGTTCGCCGGCGAGTTCATCTGCGTGTTCTTCGGGCTGACGCTGACGAGCGCGTCGCATATGGCGATCTTCCTGTACACGGCACCGTGCTTCACGGCGCTCGGCCTGCACCTGTTCACGCCGGGCGAGCGGCTGCAGCGCGTCCAGTGGACCGGCGTCGGCCTCGCGTTCGCCGGCATCGCGCTCGCGTTCGCGGACGGCTTCCTGAAGCCGCGCGCGCCCGGCGCGTCGGTACTGGCGGGGCTCGCCGGCGACGCGCTCGGCATCCTCGGCGGCGCGATGTGGGCCGCGACGACGGTCGTCGTGCGCTCGACGTCGCTCGCGCGGGCCAGCGCGAGCAAGACGCTGTTCTACCAGTTGGCGGTTTCGGCCGTCGTGCTGGTCGTGCTCGCGGCGCTGCTCGGCCAGATGTCGTTCGCGCGGGTCACGCCGCTCGCGCTCGCGAGCCTCGCGTACCAGTCGGTGATCGTCGCGTTCGTCAGCTATCTGTCGTGGTTCTGGCTGCTCACGCGCTACAGCGCGTCGCGACTGTCCGTGTTCACGTTCCTGTCGCCGCTGTTCGGCGTCGCGTTCGGCGTGCTGCTGCTCGGCGAATCGGTCGGCTGGCGCTTCATGTCGGCGGCCGCGCTGGTGCTGACCGGGATCGCGCTCGTCAACGCGCCGCCGCGCCGGCGCGCGTAGCGCCGCGCGGCCGCCGTCCCGCATCGATGAAATGGACGAAAACGGACGAAAGCGGCCCGGGAAAATAAAAAGGCTGCCCGTCAGGGCAGCCTCGTGAACCTCGAGCCGGCATGCGACGCGCGCGTTGCCCCTACTCCGCGGCCTTGCGCACCTTCGCGAGCGCCTGCGCGACGCCGACATACTCGGCCACGCTCACGTCTTCCGCGCGTCGCGCGAGATCGAAGCCGAGCCCGTCGAAATCGATCGTCTCGCGGTAGTCGCCGAGCGTATTGCGCAGCATCTTGCGGCGCTGCGAGAACGCGGCCGTGACGATTTCGCCGAGCAGCACGGGATCGACGTCCGGCAGTTCGTGCGGCTCGTACGGAATCATCCGGACGATCGCCGAATCGACCTTCGGCGGCGGCTGGAACGATTCCGGCGGCACGTCGAGCATCTTGTCCATCACGTAGCGGTACTGCAGCATCACCGACAGCCGCGAGAACGCCTTCGTGCCCGGCTCCGCGACCATCCGTTCGACGACTTCGTTCTGCAGCATGAAGTGCTGGTCGATCACCGCGTCGGCGAACGTCATCAGGTGAAACAGCAGCGGGCTGGAAATGTTGTACGGCAGGTTGCCGACGATCCGCAGCGACGGCTTGTCGCCGGGTGCCGCGAGCGAGCGGAAGTCGAACGCGAGCGCGTCGCCCGCGTGCAATTCCAGCAGCGCGCCGAAACGCTGCTGCAGGCGGCCGATCAGGTCGCGGTCGAGCTCGACCGCATGCAGCGGCGACTCGGGCGTCGCGAGACGCGCGATCAGCGGCTCGGTGAGCGCGCCGAGCCCCGGGCCGATCTCGACCATTCGCTGGCCGCGCGCGGGGCCGATCGTCGCGACGATCGAGTCGATCACGCCGTGATCGACGAGGAAGTTCTGCCCGAAGCGCTTGCGCGCGAAGTGGCCTTGGTGCTGTCTGCTGTTCGACATCGACTGAGAAAAACAAAAAATGCGACGAATAAAGTCAGGCCTGCGCCCGTGTGCGTCAGGACGCGCGGCGATGGCGCGCCATCGTGACGGCCGTGTCGAGCGCGGCGACCATGCTGCCCGGATCCGCGCGGCCCGTGCCGGCCAGATCCAGCGCGGTGCCGTGATCGACCGACGTGCGGATGATCGGCAGCCCGAGCGTGACGTTGATGCCCTCGCCGAACGTCGCATACTTCAGCACGGGCAAGCCCTGATCGTGGAACATCGCGAGCACGCAATCGGCGTCCTCGAGATGGCGCGGCTGGAATAGCGTGTCGGCCGGATACGGGCCGCGCGCGTCGATGCCCTGCGCTTTCGCGCGCGCGAGCGCCGGCGAGATCACGTCGATTTCCTCGCGGCCGAGGTAACCGTTCTCGCCCGCGTGCGGGTTCAGCCCGGTCACGAGGATGCGCGGCGCCGCGAGACCGAAGTCGCGCCGCAGGTCGCGATCGACGATCGCCAGCGTCTCGACGAGCCCGTCGATCGTCAGCGCGGCCGACACGTCCTTCAGCGGCAGGTGCGTGGTCGCGAGCGCGACGCGCAGCGGCCGCTCGCCCGTACCTGCCAGCATCATGACGACGCGCGGCGTGTGCGTGCGTTCCGCCAGGTATTCGGTATGGCCGGTAAACGGCACGCCGGCATCGTTGATCGTGCTCTTCTGCAGCGGTGCGGTGACGATCGCGTCGAACCGGCCCGCCACCGCGCCATCGATCGCGGCATCGAGCAGCCCGAGCACGTAGCGGCCGTTGGCCGCGTCGAGCTTGCCCGCCTGCGCGGGCACGGCAAGCGAATGATGCTCGACCGACACCGACCCGCCACCGGCGAGCACCGCCCGGTCGGCCCCGACGGCCGCCGCACGCGCATCGAGCAGCGCGGCATCGCCGAGCACGGTGAAATGCGCGCCGGGCCAGCGCCGTGCGGCATCTCGCAGCGCCTGCACGGTCAGCTCCGGGCCGACCCCCGCGGGTTCGCCAGTCGTGATCGCGATCTGCAGCGCGGATGCCGTCATGTGAAGCTCGCTCAGTTCGCCGGGCCGACGCCGCCGATCTTGTACTGAACGTACGACGAATCGCGCAGTTCGCGCAGCCAGTCGGCATACGCCTGCTCGGCCTTGCGCTGGCCGATCGCCTGGCGTGCGATATCCATCTGCTGCTGCACCGAGCCTTCCGCCTCGCGGCGGTCGATCACCTGGATCAGGTGATAGCCGTACTCGGTACGCACCGGCTGGCTGATCTGGCCGTCCTGCAGGTTGTTCATCGCGCGCTCGAATTCCGGCACGGTCTCGCCCGGGCTGATCCAGCCCAGATCGCCGCCCTGCGACGCGGAACCGTCCTGCGAGTAAGTGCGCGCGAACTTCGCGAAATCGCCGCCGGCCTCGACCTGCTTGCGGATGTCCAGCAGTTGCTGACGCGCCTGGCCTTCCGACTTGCCTTCGCCGACGCGCAACAGGATGTGGCGCACGTGCGTCTGGACGATCTTCGGTGCCGCGGCGGTCGCGCCCTGGCTCTGGCGGCGGTCGACGAGGCGCACGATCTCGAAGCCGTCCGGCACGCGGATCAGCGTCGGGTTGACCTGGCCCGGGCGCAGCTTCGATGCGGCTTCGACGACGTCGGCCGGCAGCGCGCTCGGCGCCTTGAAGCCGAGGTCGCCGCCCTTCTTCGCGTCGTTCGCTTCCGAATTGTTCTTCGCGAGCTTCTCGAAATCGGCGCCCGACGTAGCCTGCTGCAACAGCGCGTCGGCCTTCTTCTGCGCCGCTTCGATCTCGGCCTGCGGCGCGTTGGTCGGCGCCTTGATGAAGATGTGCTGGAAGCGCAGGTCCTGCTGCTGCGATGCGTTCGGCCCGCGCTGGCTCGCGATGTAGTTCGCGACCTCGGCGTCCGACACGGTGATCTTGCCGTCGACCTCGCGCTCGCGCAGCTTCGACAGCATCAGCTCGGTGCGCGCGTCGCTCGTGAACACGCTCCAGGGCACGCCCTGCGCCTCGAGACGCGCGCGATACTGTTCGAGCGGCATCCCGTTCGCCTGCGCGAGGCGCTGCAGCGTGGACTGCACGGTCGCGTCGTCGACGCGGATCCCGTCGTCCTTGGCCTTCTGCACCTGGATGCGTTCGAGCACCATCTGGTTCAGCACCTGCGCGCGCAGCTGGTCGGCCGGCGGCACGGGCGCGTTCTGCTGCTGCAGCCGGCGCGAGATCAGGCCGACGCGCTGGTCGAGTTCGCGGCCCGTGATCACGTCGTTGTTGACGACCGCGACGACTTCGTCGGTGAGCTGCGCGCCGTGCGAACCGAGCGCCTGCGCCGCGGCCGGCGCGGCGGCGAGCAGCGCGGCGGACGCGGCGAGGCTGGACACGACTGCCGCGAAACGAAGGGTTTTCTTCATTGCCACTGATACTCCATTGAAATCGTGCTAACCGGTGCAGACAAGCCGGCGTTACTCGTAGTTGCTGAAGCGGGACATCGGCGGCGGCGCGGACGGCAGCGGCGTGTAGCCCGGCACCCCGGCGCGGAATGCGGCCACGAGACCGTTGTCGACGCTCGACAGCCCCTTCAGCGTCAGCTGCATCATGAATCGCGTCGACGAGTTCTGCTGCCCCGACGTGTTCACGCCGTTCGCATAGCGCTGGACACCGACCCCGAGCGCCCAGCAATCCGCGTCGTATTGTAAGCCGAGCAGACCATCGACGATCCGGTCGCCGGCCAGGTCGTAGTTGAAGCGGCCGATCGCATACAGGCGGCGCGTGAGCGGCCATTGCGCGGACACCAGGAACTGGTTGATCGGCTGGTTGTCGAGCGTCGTGTTCGCCCGCGTATAGCGGTAGCCGACGTTGATCACGCGGCGCTCGCCCGGGCTGAAACCGAAACCGATGCTCGACTTCACGAGCTGGTTGTTGTTCTGGTTGTACTGGAACGCCGTCTCCGACATGAAGCCGGAGCCGAGCTTCAGCGCGGCGCCGACGATCAGGTCGGAGTGGCGCGCCTGCACGGCGCTCTGGCCCGAGTTCAGCGTGACGCGCTGGTCGGCGAAGTAGTACTGCTGCGCGACCACGAAACGCGCGCGTTCGTCGCCGGTGCGCGGATCGATGAAGCGCGACGTCAGGCCGGCCGTGATCCGGTTCGCGTCCGCGATCCGGTCGTTGCCGACGAACGTGTTCGGCTGGTAGATCTCCGCGAGGCCGAAGTCCGATTCCGCGGTGTCGAACAGCGGCGCGTTCGACTGGTCGCGATACGGCGTGTACACGTAGTACAGGCGCGGCTCGAGGGTCTGGATGAAGTCCTGGCCGAACAGGCGCACCGAGCGGTCGAAGATCAGGCCCGAGTCGAAGCTCACGGTCGGGATCGACTCGGTGAAGCGCTTCGGGCTGTTCGGTGTGCTCGACGACAGGTAGTTCAGGTCGTACGACGCAAAGTGGTACTGGACCTTCGGCACGACGAAGTAGCCAGGGCCGTACACGCCGTACGCGATGTACGGGTTGAAGACGATCCGGTCGCCTTCGGTCGCATCGGCGGTCGTGATGCGGAACCGCGAATAGTCGGCTTCCGCGCCGAAGTCGAAGCCGCCGACGTTGTACTTCGTGTACTTCACGTTCAACTGCGGTTCGCGGCTGTACGGCGCGATCGACGGCGGCAGCGTCTGCCAGTGCTGGTAGCGCGCGAGCACCGACCACGGGCCGTTGTTGTACGTGAGGCCGGCTTCCTGCTGGTACAGCGTCTGCGTCCCGTTGATGAACTGGTTCATCGACCCAAGGTCTTCGGGATACGTGTTGTCCGAGACCTTGTTGAAGTAGACGTAGCCGCCGAAACCGCCGCCGAAGTTCTGCTGGTGCTGCCAGTAGATCGCGTAGCGGTCGCGGTGCGCGAGCCGGTCGTCCGGCAGGTAATTGGCCGTAAACGTGCCCGAATACGTCGGCGACAGGTAGCGGAACGTCGCTTCGGTCTGCACGCCGCGCCGCGAGATGATCCGCGGCGTGATCGTCAGGTCGCGGTTCGGTGCGATGTTGAAGTAGTACGGCAGCGTCAGCTCGAACCCGTTGTTCGAGTTCATCGAGAACGTCGGCGGCAGCAGGCCGCTGCGCCGCTCGCCCGACAGCGGGAACGTCATCCACGGGCTCGCGAAGATCGGCACGCCCTGGAAGAACAGCACGCCGTTGCGCGCGGTGCCTTCGTCGGCACCCGTATCGAAGTCGAAGCGGCTGCCCTTGATGTACCACGCGGGGTTCGTCGAGCACTGGCACGCGGTGTAGGTGCCGTTGACGAACACCGAGCGCTCGCTGTCGAGCAGGTCGACGCGCTCCGCGCTGCCGGACCCGCCCGTCACGTTGAAGTGATACTTCGGCGCCGTCATGAAGCCCTGATTCGCCTCGACCTTCAGATGCGCTTCGGGGCCCGCGAACGACGTGCCGCCGTTGATCACCTTGACCTGGCCGTACGCATCGGCCATGTCGGTATCCTGATCGTAGTGGAGCGCGTCGGCCTTCACGACCGCGTCGCCACGGCGCAGCTCGGCCGAGCCCTTCGCGGCCAGGTCCTGGTCGGCCGTGCCGCTCGTATGGTCGGCGATCACGAAGGTGGCCGGCTTCGCACCGTCCTTCAGCGGATGATCCTCGAGCTGCGGGGCGAGACGCAGGTCCCACGGCGAGTCGAGCGGCTGCGGCTGCGCGGCCGCGCCCGACAGCTGCGCGTACGACACGGCCGGCACCAGGCCGGGCACGGCCAGGAGTGCGAGCGCGAGCCGCCGTTTGCGCGGCGCCCCGTCACCGGGGAAGACATTCGGGAATAGCGGTTTGGGCGGCATCTATCGTTTGGCGAATCGCCCCTTGTCAACCGCACCTGCACGGCACATTCGCGCGCGGCGGGCCGCGCCGTCGCACCGCGACTGCGGCTGTGCGCAAACCGGGGAGGCGATCGGGCGGACGGCGCGACAGGCGGTGGGCCTGCACGGCGGAAGCTGACGCGGGGCGCGTCAAAAAAGTCGTAGGGTATTATATGGCAAGACGTTCCCCCCTCCGCCGAGTTTCATGACGCCCCCATCCGCCGCATCCCAGCCCGACGCCCGCCTCGAAGCGCTTACCGCGTGGCTGCGCCCGCTCGCCGAGCGCTTCGCCCTCGACCTGTCGACCCTCGCGCCCGCGTCGTCGGACGCCAGTTTCCGCCGCTATTTCCGTGTCGCGTCGGCCACGAGCCCCGGCGGCTCGCTGGTCGCGGTCGACGCGCCGCCGCCCGAGAAGTGCCGCGAATTCGTCCAGGTCGCGCAGCTGCTCGCCGCGGCCGGCGACCACGTGCCCGACGTGCTGGCCCATGACTTCGACGCAGGCTTCATGCTCGTGACCGACCTCGGCCGCACGTCGTACATCTCGGTGCTCGATCCGGCCGACCCGGTCGCGGCACGCCCGCTGATGCGCGACGCGCTCGACGCGCTGATCCGCTTCCAGCTGAGCTCGAAGCCGGACGTGCTGCCGCCGTTCGACGAGGCGTTCCTGCGCCGCGAGATGGAGCTGCTGCCCGAATGGTTCGTCGGCCGGCACCTCGGCAAGCCCGTCACCGACGCGATGCGCGGCACGCTCGACCGCACCTTCGCGCTGCTGGTCGCGAGCGCCCATGCGCAGCCGCAAGGTTTCATGCTGCGCGATTTCATGCCGCGCAACCTGATGGTCTGCGAGCCGAACCCGGGCGTGCTCGACTTCCAGGACGCCGTGTACGGGCCGCTGACGTATGACGTCGTGTCGCTGCTGCGCGACGCGTTCATCAGCTGGGATGAGGAGTTCGAGCTCGATTGCTTCGCGTACTACTGGGAAAAGGCGAAGAAGGTCGGCCTGCCGGTCGACCCGGATTTCGGCGAGTTCTACCGTCAGCTCGAATGGATGGGGCTGCAGCGCCACATCAAGATCCTCGGCCTGTTCGCGCGCATCAACTACCGAGACGGCAAGCCGCACTACCTGAACGACCTGCCGCGGTTCCTGACCTATGCGCGCAAGGTCGCGCTGCGCTACCGCCCGCTCGTGCCGTTCGCGAAGCTGCTCGACGAGCTCGAGGGCAAGGCGGCGGCCGACGTCGGCTATACGTTCTGACCGCCCTCACCGTCCCCACCTTCAGCCGAACATGAGCACTACCCTGACCACGGCGATGATCTTCGCCGCCGGGCGCGGCGAACGGATGCGCCCGCTGACCGACACCCGCCCGAAGCCGCTGCTCGAAGCGGGCGGCAAGCCGCTGATCGTCTGGCAGATCGAAGCGCTCGCACGCGCGGGCGTCGAGACGATCGTGATCAACCACGCATGGCTCGGCGAACAGCTCGAGACGACGCTCGGCGACGGCTCGCGCTGGGGCGTGCGGCTCGCGTATTCGGCCGAAGGCGAAGCGCTGGAAACCGCCGGCGGCATCGCGCAGGCGCTGCCGCTGCTCGAACGCGACGGCCAGCCGATGGTGTTCGCGGCGGTCAGCGGAGACGTGTTCTGCGCATTCGACTACCGGACGCTGGCGTCGCGTGCGGCCCCGATGGCCGCGCTCGACGCGCCGGCGATGCATCTGGTGATGGTGCCGAACCCGCCGTTCCACCCGACCGGCGACTTCGCGCTCGGCAGCGACGGCCACCTGTCGCTCGACGGCGCCGCACGGCTCACGTTCGGCAACATCGGCCTGTACGACACGCGGATGTTCCGCGATCTCACGCCCGGCACGCGCCGCGCGTTGACGCCGTACTATCGCGCGGCGATCGAGGCCGGCCTTGCGACCGGCGAATTGTATGAAGGTATCTGGGAGAACGTCGGCACGCCCACGCAGCTCGGCGAGCTCGACGCGCGGCTGCGCGCCGCCGCGGGCTGATCGTTTCGCGGCTGACCGCGCCGGGTCACCCGGCGCGGCAGCCAATGACCGGAAAGACCGATAACGGTCCGCTCGATCGGCGGCAGGCCGACCCGGGGATCGAATACCGCGGACGCTCCGCCGGGTCACCCGGCCGTGTTGGCGGCGTAACGCCGCCCGATCCCGGACAGCCGGCAAACCATCCGCTCCCGCCGCGCGGCAACCACGCTCACGCGGCCTCGGCCGCCTCCCCGCCCGCTGCCGCGCGCTGCTGCTGCAGCGCCCACATCTGCGCGTACAGCCCCTCGGCGCGCACGAGTTCGTCGTGCGTGCCGCGCTCGACGATGCGCCCGTGGTCCATCACGAGGATCTGCTGCGCATGCACGACCGTCGACAGCCGGTGCGCGATCACGAGCGTCGTACGATGCCGCGCGATCTGGTCGAGCTCGTGCTGGATCGCGCGCTCCGAGCGCGAGTCGAGCGCCGACGTCGCCTCGTCGAACAGCAGCACCGGCGGATCCTTCAGCAGCGTGCGCGCGATCGCGACGCGCTGCTTCTCGCCGCCCGACAGCTTCAGCCCGCGCTCGCCGACCGGCGTGTCATAGCCCTTCGGCAAGCTCTCGATGAAGTCGTGGATGTGCGCGGCGCGCGCGGCCGCGATCACTTCGTCGCGGCTCGCGGTCGGCCGGCCGTACGCGATGTTGTAGTAGATCGAGTCGTTGAACAGCACGGTATCCTGCGGCACGATCCCGATCGACGCGCGCAGCGAGTCCTGCGTGACGTCACGAATGTCCTGGCCGTCGATCCGGATCGCGCCGCCCGCCTGCCGGTCGAGATCGTAGAAACGGAACAGCAGCCGCGACAGCGTCGACTTGCCGGACCCGCTGTGACCGACCACCGCAGTCGTCGTGCCCGCGTCGATCGTAAACGTCACGTCGTGCAGGATTGGGCGCGACGCCTCGTACGAGAAGTTCACGTGCTCGAAGCGCACCTGCGCGCCGGCCACCGCGAGCGGCCGCGCGTCGGGCGCGTCCGCGACTTCCTTGGCGGACGACAGCAGCCCGAACATCCGGTCCATGTCGGTGAGGCTCTGCTTCAGTTCGCGATACACGACGCCGAGAAAATTCAGCGGGATGTACAGCTGCAGCATGAACGTGTTGATCAGCACGAGATCGCCGAGCGTCAGCTTGCCTGCCAGCACGCCCTGCGTCGCGCGCCACAGGATGAACACGAGCCCGGTGCCGATGATCGCCTGCTGGCCGAAGTTCAGCACCGACAGCGAGTTCTGCGAGCGGATCGCGGCCTTGCGATAGCGCTTCAGGTTCTCGTCGTAGCGCTGCGCCTCCCACTCCTCGTTGCCGAAGTACTTCACCGTCTCGTAGTTGATCAGCGAATCGATCGCCCGCGAGTTCGCGCGCGAATCGAGCTCGTTCATCGTGCGGCGAAAGTGCGTGCGCCAGTTGGTGACCTTCACGGTGAACACGATGTACGTGACGAGCGCCGCGAACGTCACGTACGCGTAATAGGCCTCGTACTTGACCACGAAGAAGCCGAGCACGAGCCCGACCTCGACGAGCGTCGGCAGGATGCTGTACAGCGAATAGGAAATCAGTTGCTGGATGCCGCGCGTGCCGCGCTCGATGTCGCGCGACATGCCGCCCGTCTGGCGCTCGAGATGGAAGCGCAGCGACAGCCCGTGCAGATGCCGGAACACCTGCAGCGCGAGCTGGCGCACCGCGCTCTCGGTGACCTTCGAGAACAGGATCTCGCGCAGCTCGGTGAAGAGCGACGTCGACAGCCGCACGAGCGCATACGCGACGACCAGCAGGCCGACGCCGCCCGCGAGCACGATGCCGGCCGACTGCTCGGCGCGGCCGAGCGCGGTGAGCTGCTGCACGGCGGACAGGTGATCGACGATGCGCTTCATCACGACCGGCACGCCTAGGTTCGCGACCTTCGCGCCGATCAGGCAGCCGAGCGCGAGCGCGACGCGCCATTTGTAGGTGGCCAGGTACGGCAGCAGCGACCGGATGGTCTGCCAGTCGTTGCGGGGCCCGGTCGGAGCCGGCGGCGGCTCGCCGGAAGCGGAATATCGGCGCATGGGGGGAAGGATCGGCGGCGGTGCCGGACGCGTGCTGCGGCGGCCGACTCACCCGCTTTCTCGTACAATTTGCGAACGTTGTATTGTCGCAGAAGCCGCTTCGCGCCGCTGCCGGCGGCCACGCCGGCCGGCCTGCGCGCGGCGGCGCATTTATTACAGGATGAAAGCCCCGCCATGACCGATTTGACCCTCGAACTTCCGCAAAAGCAGCCCGCGCTGCGCGTCGTCCCGCAACCGCACGACGCGAACGTCCATGGCGACGTATTCGGCGGATGGATCATGTCGCAGGTCGACATCGCCGGCTCGATTCCCGCGAGCCAGCGCGCGAACGGCCGCGTCGCGACGGTCGCGGTCAATTCGTTCGTGTTCAAGCAGCCGGTGTTCGTCGGCGACCTGCTGAGCTTCTACGCCACCATCACGCGCACCGGCAACACGTCGGTGACGGTCGACGTCGAGGTGTACGCGCAGCGCATGCGCCTGATGGGCGAAATCGTGAAGGTCACCGAAGCGACGCTCACCTACGTCGCGACCGACCCCGACCGCAAGCCGCGCCAGCTGCCGCCGCTCTGACCCGCACGCGCCGCGCTGTGGCGTTGCCCGCGGGTGTCAGTGCATGGCCGTCAGCCCGAACTCCCGCATCGCGGGCAGGAAGTCGTGGTTGAGCTTCGGCTTGCGCGACAGCTTCATCAGTACGTAGCGCTGGAACGGCGCGAGCCGCTGCCACTGCGCGAGCGCGGGCGCCGGCAGCCCGGCCAGCGCGCTTTGCTGCACGAGCGCGTCCGGCACCGTGTCGGTCGCACGCCAGCTCGGCTGCTCGTCCGGCTGGAACCACGACGGTTCGAGGTCGGCATGCGTGCGCAGCATTTCGAACAGCGCGTGATCGAAGTTGGGCTCGATCGCGGTGTCCTCGTCGGCCGGAAAGCGCGCGAGCAGCTTGCGGTCCTCGAGCGGCAGCAGCTGCCACTGCTCCAGTGAAATCCGCAGACCGAAACGGTCGAGATTGAAACGCACGATCATCGGGATGTACGTCAGGTTTTCCGACGAATCGTGTTCGAAATTGAATAGCAGCGGAGCGTCGCTGAGTCCCATGGTCGTTACCTGAGTGGCGGATGCCGGCGCGGCCGGCCTGCCTGAGGTATTTTAGAACCTCTGCGCGCGAGCGGCGCACACGATCGTCGCCGCCCCCGCTTCGAATCAACGGGAGTGCTCGTGAATCCGACTGAAACAGAAGAACCGCGCGGCGCGATCGAGCTGTCCGTGCGCCGCACGCGCGGCGGCGCGGTCGAAACCGCGCACGACTACGTGGGCCAGGAATGGCCGGTCGCGCTGGTCTTCAACGGCATCTCGCACGCGGTGATGATGTGCACGCCGCGCGACCTGGAGGCGTTCGCGGTCGGCTTCGCGATCTCGGAAGGGATCGTCGAGCGCGGCAGCGACATCAAGGACATCGAGGTGATCCTGCACGCCGACGCGCCGCTGCCGCATGCGGAGGTGCACCTGGAGGTCGTCCAGCAGGCGTTCGCCGCACTGAAGGACCGCCGCCGCGCGCTCGCGGGCCGCACCGGCTGCGGCGTATGCGGGATCGAAAGCATCGACCTGCTCGATCTCGCGCCCGAACGGGTGCCCGACACCGGCTTTCTCACGCGCCTCGCGCCCGACGCGCTCGCGCGCGCGGCGCACGCGCTGCCGGCGCATCAGGCACTCACGCGGCTCACCGGCGGCCTGCATGCGGCCGCGTGGTGCGACGCAACAGGCGCGATCCGGATGGCGTTCGAGGATGTCGGCCGCCACAACGCGCTCGACAAGCTGATCGGCTCGCTCGTGCTGGCGCGCGCCGACGCGACCGACGGCTTCGTGTTCCTGTCGAGCCGCGCGAGCTACGAGCTCGTGCGCAAGTCGGCGCGGGTCGGCATTCCGATGGTCGCGACGATCTCCGCGCCGTCGTCGCTCGCGATCCAGATCGCGAAGGCGGCCGGTTTGCGCCTCGTCAGCTTCTGCCGCGAAACCGGTCATGTCGATTACGGCACGGCCTGACGCCGCCCGACCGGGCGCGCCGATGCGTTCCCGCCGGCGCGGCCCGCCACGTCAGTCGAACTGACGGAAATCCGGCTTGCGCTTCTCGAAGAACGCCGTCATCGCCTCGCGTGCTTCCGGCGCGCGCAGCATTGCGGAGAAGTGGCCGGCTTCCTCGGTCATCCGCGCGGCAACCGCCACCCCGCCCGTCTCCTTCAGCAGTGCCTTCGTCACGCGCAGCGACGACGCCGGCAGCGCCGCGAGCTTCGCGGCCTGCTTCGCCGTGAATGCGTCGAGCTCGGCGGCCGGCAGCACACGATTGACGATACCGATCCGGTGCGCCTCCAGTGCGTCGAACGCTTCGCCTAGCAGCAGCTTTTCGGCGGCGACCTGATGGCCGGCCAGGCGCGGCAGCAGCACGCTCGATGCGGCTTCCGGGCACAGCCCGAGCTGGGCGAACGGCAGCGAGAACGTCGCGGTGTCGGCCGCGTAGACGAGATCGCAGTGCAGCAGCATCGTCACGCCGACGCCGATCGCGAGGCCCGGCACTGCGGCGACGATCGGCTTGGTCGCGCTGCTGATGCGCGCGAGAAACTGGAACACCGACGCGTTCTCGTCCTTCGGCGGCGTCTTCAGGAAATCCTCGAGATCGTTCCCCGCGCTGAAGTTGCCGTCGCTGCCGCGCAGCAGGATCACGCGGATCGCCTTGTCTTCCTGCGCGTCGGCGAGCGCATCGGCCATCGTCTGGTACATCGCCGCCGTCAGCGCGTTCTTCTTCGCCGGGCGCGCGATCGTGATCGTCATCACGCCGTCGGCGCGTTCCACTTGAATTTCGGCCACAACCGTCTCCTTTGACTTCCTCTACCGGAATGAAAAAACGGTGCGCGAGCTCGTGGCCCGCGCACCGTCGTCGCTTTTCGTCGCGTCCCGCTTACAGGCGTTCGATGATGCCCGCCGCACCCATGCCGGTGCCGACGCACATCGTGACCATCCCGTACTTCAGGTTGCGGCGGCGCAGGCCGTGCACGACGGTCGCCGCGCGGATCGCGCCGGTCGCGCCAAGCGGGTGACCGAGCGCGATCGCGCCGCCCATCGGATTGACCTTCGACGGGTCGAGGCCGAGATCGCGCATGACCGCCAGCGACTGCGCGGCGAATGCCTCGTTCAGCTCGATCCAGTCGAGATCGTCCTGCTTCAGGCCCGCGGCCTTCAGCGCGGCCGGAATCGCCTCCTTCGGGCCGATGCCCATGATTTCCGGCGGCACGCCGCGCACCGCGAAGCTCACGAAGCGCGCGAGCGGCGTCAGGTTGAATTCCTTGAGCACCTTCTCCGACACGACGAGCAGTGCGCCCGCGCCGTCCGACGTCTGCGAGCTGTTGCCGGCCGTGACCGAGCCCTTGTTCGCGAACACCGTGCGCAGCTTCGCGAGGCCTTCGATCGACGTATCCGCGCGCGGACCTTCGTCGAGCGCGATCTCGCGCGTCTTCACGTCGACAACGCCTGTCGCGAGGTTCGGGAAACGCTCGGTGATCGTGTACGCGGCGATTTCGTCGGCGAATTCGCCGGCCTGCTGCGCGGCGAGCGCCTTGCGGTGCGATTCGACCGAGAACGCGTCCTGGTCTTCGCGGCTCACCTTCCACTGCTCGGCGACGCGCTCGGCGGTCAGGCCCATCCCGTACGCAATGCCGAAGTCTTCATTGCGATCGAAGATGTGCGGCGACATCGACGGCTTGTTGCCCATCATCGGCACCATGCTCATCGATTCGCAGCCGCCCGCGAAGATCGCGTCCGATTCGCCGACGCGGATGCGGTCCGCCGCCATCGCCAGCGCCGTGATGCCCGATGCGCAGAAGCGGTTGACCGTCACGCCGCCGACCGTCTGCGGCAGGCCCGCGAGCAGCGCGCCCATGCGCGCGACGTTCAGGCCCTGCTCGGCTTCCGGAATCGCGCAGCCGATGATCGCGTCCTCGATCAGCTTCGTGTCGAAGCCGGGCACCTGCGCGACCGCCGACTTGATCGCGTGAACCAGCAGCTCGTCGGGGCGCGTGTTCTTGAAGACACCGCGCGGGGCCTTGCCGATCGGGGTGCGGCTGGCGGCGACGATGTATGCGTCTTGCAGTTGTTTGCTCATTTGAGACTCCTTGCCTTATCCGCTCGCTCAGTTACGCACCGGCTTGCCGGTCTGCAACATGCCCATGATCCGTTCCTGCGTCTTCTGCGTGCCGAGCAGCTCGACGAACGCGCGGCGCTCGAGCGCGAGCAGCCACTGCTCGTCGACGAGGCTGCCGGCTTCGACGTCGCCGCCGCACACGGCTTCGGCGATGCGGCTCGCGATCAGGTAGTCGTGGTCGCTGATGAAGCGGCCGTCACGCATGTTGACGAGCGAGGCCTTGATCGTCGCGATTGCCGAACGGCCTGCGACCGGCACGTCCTTCGCGCGCAGCGGTGCGCGGTAGCCGACGGCGGCCAGCGCGCGCGCTTCCTTCTTCGCGGTGTCGAGCAGTTCGAACACGTTGAAGATGATCGTGTCGGACGGCTTCAGGTAACCCATCGCGCGCGCATCGTGTGCCGACGACGACACCTTCGCCATCGCCGCGTTCTCGAACGACTTCGTGACGAACTTCAGGATGTCGGTGGTCGCGTTCGCGGCCGTGGCGGCATCCGCCGCGCGCAGCGCCGCTTCCTTCAGGCCGCCGCCCGCCGGCACGAGGCCGACGCCTACTTCGACGAGGCCGATATAGCTCTCGACGTGCACGACGCGCTTCGCGCTGTGCAGCATCAGCTCGCACCCGCCGCCGAGCGCGATGCCCGACACGGCCGCCACCACCGGCACGTTCGCGTACTTCACGCGCAGCATGCCTTCCTGGAACTTCTTCACGAACGGCTCGATGCCCTTCGCGCCGCCCATCATGAACGCGGGCATCGCCTCCTCGAGGTTCGCGCCGGCCGAGAACGGGCCGCCCGGCGTGCCGAGCTTCAGCGACGTCGGCTGCCAGATCACCACGCCCTTGTAGTCCTTCTCCGCGAGTTCGATCGCCTGCACGAGGCCGTCGATCACGCTCGGTCCGATCGTGTTCATCTTCGACTTGAACGACACGATCACGACGTCGTCTTCACCCACACGGTCGTCAACCCACGCGCGCACCGCGTCGGTTTCGAACAGCGTCTTGCCGTACGTCTTCGGATCGGCGCCGGCTTCGCCGACGAGCGGCGCGCGGAACACCTGCTTGCCGTAGACGGCGAGGTCCGAACGCGGCACGAAGCGCTGCGACGCCGGCGCCCACGAGCCTTCGGCCGTGTGCACGCCGCCCTTCTCGGCGACCACGCCTTCGAGCACCCACGACGGCAGCGGCACGTTCGCGAGCGCCTTGCCGGCCGCGATGTCTTCCTGCACCCACTCGGCGACCTGCTTCCAGCCGGCGGCCTGCCAGCCTTCGAACGGGCCTTCGTTCCAGCCGAAGCCCCAGCGGATCGCGAGGTCGACGTCGCGCGCGTTGTCGGCGATCGACTCGAGATGCACGCCGATGTAGTGGAACACGTCGCGGAAGATCGACCACAGGAACTGCGCGTGCGGATGATCCGTTTCACGCAGCAGCTTCAGGCGTTCCGCCGGCGGGCGCTTCAGGATGCGGCCGACGGTTTCGTCCGCCTTCGCGCCCGAATCCACGTAGGTGCCCGTCTTCGCGTCGAGCACCTTGATCGCCTTGCCTTCCTTCTTGTAGAAGCCGCCACCCGTCTTCTGGCCGAGCGCGCCCTGCTTCACCAGCTCGGCGAGCACGGCAGGCGTCTGGTAGACCGGGAAGAACGGATCGTCGGCGAGGTTGTCCTGCATCGTCTTGATCACGTGCGCCATCGTGTCGAGGCCGACCACGTCCGCGGTGCGGAACGTCGCCGACTTCGCGCGGCCGAGGCGGCTGCCCGTCAGGTCGTCGACTTCGTCGAAGCGCAGGCCGAACTTCGCGGCCTCGGTGATCACCGCGAGGATCGAAAAGATGCCGACGCGGTTCGCGATGAAGTTCGGCGTGTCCTTCGCGCGCACGACGCCCTTGCCGACGATGCTCGTCAGGAAGGTTTCGAGCTGGTCGAGGATCTCCGGGCGCGTATGCGCGGTCGGGATCAGCTCGACGAGGTGCATGTAGCGCGGCGGGTTGAAGAAGTGTACGCCGCAGAAGCGCGACTTCAGCTCGTCCGAGAAACCTTCGGACAGCTTCGTGATCGACAGGCCCGACGTGTTGGTCGCGAAGATCGCATTCGGCGCGATGTGCGGCGCGACCTTCTTGTACAGGTCGTGCTTCCAGTCCATCCGCTCGGCGATCGCTTCGATCACGACGTCGCACTCGGCAAGCTTCGCGATGTCGTCTTCGTAGTTCGCGGCTTCGAGGTACTTCGCATCGTCCTTCACGCCGAACGGCGCGGGCGACAGCTTCTTCAGGTTCTCGATCGCCTTCAGCGCGATCGCGTTTTTAGGGCCTTCCTTGGCCGGCAGGTCGAACAGCAGCACCGGCACGCGCGCGTTGACGAGGTGCGCGGCGATCTGCGCGCCCATCACGCCGGCGCCCAGCACGGCGACCTTGCGAATCAGGAAATTGCTCACGGGATGTCTCCGGATAGTGTCGTGCAGCGCGGGTTGTGAGGGCTGCACGGCGAAGTGAGTACCAGGAACCGTTGCGTTCGGGCGGCGCGCGGCGCGCCCCGCCCGGACTCGCGTCAGAACAGCGATTCGTCGACTTCCATCAGCGTCTTCGAACCGGCGCGCGCGGCGCGGATCGTCGCTGCCGTCTCGGGCAGCAGGCGCGCGAAATAGAAACGGGCGGTGGCGAGCTTCGACTTGTAGAACGGATCGCCCGACGCTTCCTTGTCGAGCGCGAGACGCGCCATGCGCGCCCAGAAGTACGAGAACACCAGGTGGCCGACGGTGCGCAGGTACGGCACGGCGGCGGCGCCGACTTCGTCCGGGTTCTGCATCGCCTTCATGCCGATTTCCATCGTCAGCTTCTGCACCTTGTCACCGATGTCGGCGAGCGGGTTGATGAACTCGGCCATCTCCGGCTTCACGCCTTCGGCTTCCGCGAATTCGGTGACGAGCTTGCCGAACTTCTTCAGCTTCGCGCCCATGTCGCCGAGCACCTTGCGGCCCAGCAGGTCGAGCGACTGGATCGAGTTCGTGCCTTCGTAGATCATGTTGATCCGCGCGTCGCGCACGTACTGCTCCATGCCCCACTCGGAGATGAAGCCGTGGCCGCCGTAGATCTGCATTGCGTGGTTGGTCGACTCGAACGCGTTGTCGGTCAGGAACGCCTTGATGATCGGCGTGAGCAGCGCGACGAGGTCGGCCGCTTCCTTGCGCACCGCTTCGTCAGCGTGCGACAGTTCCTTGTCGATCTGCAGCGCGGACCAGTATGTGAACGCGCGCGCGCCTTCGGCGTAGGCCTTCTGCGTGAGCAGCATGCGGCGCACGTCCGGGTGCACGATGATCGGGTCGGCCGGCTTGTCCGGTGCCTTCGGGCCCGTCAGCGAGCGCATCTGCAGGCGCTCCTTCGCGTACGTCAGCGAGTTCTGGTAAGCGACTTCCGTGAGGCCGAGGCCCTGCATGCCGACGCCCAGACGCGCGGCGTTCATCATCACGAACATCGCGTTCAAGCCCTTGTTCGGCTCGCCGACCATCCAGCCCTTCGCGCCGTCGAGGTTCATCACGCACGTCGAGTTGCCGTGGATGCCCATCTTGTGCTCGATCGAGCCGCACTTGATGCCGTTGCGCTCGCCCGGCTCGCCCGCGGCGTCCGGAATGAACTTCGGCACGATGAACAGCGAGATCCCCTTCGTGCCTTGCGGCGCGTCCGGCAGGCGCGCGAGCACGAGGTGGATGATGTTCTTCGACATGTCGTGCTCGCCGCTCGAGATGAAGATCTTCGTGCCGCTGATCGAGTACGAGCCGTCGACGTTCGGTTCGGCCTTGGTGCGCAGGATGCCGAGGTCGGTGCCGCAATGCGGCTCGGTCAGGCACATCGTGCCCGTCCATTCGCCCGACACGAGCTTCGGCAGATATTGCTGCTGCAGTTCCGGCGTGCCGTGCGCGTGCAGGCACTCGTAGGCGCCGTGCGACAGGCCCGGATACATCGTCCATGCCTGGTTCGCCGAGTTCAGCATTTCGAAGAGCGCGTTGTTCACGAACGCGGGCAGGCCCTGGCCGCCGTAGTCCGGATCGCAGCCGAGCGCCGGCCAGCCGGCCTCGACGTACTGCTGATACGCTTCCTTGAAGCCGGTCGGGGTCTTCACGACGCCGTCGCCTTCATACGTGCAGCCTTCGCGGTCGCCGACCTGGTTCAGCGGGAACAGTACCTCGGAGCAGAACTTGCCCGCTTCCTCGAGGACCTGGTTGATCGTGTCGGCGTCGAGGTCCGCATGCTTGGGCATTTGCTTGACTTCGGCTTCGACGTTCAGAAGCTCGTGCAACACGAATTGCATGTCGCGCAGCGGCGCGGCGTACTGTCCCATGACTCTCTCCAAAGGTGGGCAAAACGGCTCGAGCTCCTGGCGGGCGGGTCACGCGCCGCTAACGGCTCTCGCTCTGATACGAAACAATCGTCTTTTCCAGCGCGGCCCACGTGAGGCGCACGGCATCCGGCGAATGCAGGAAGCGTGCGTCGTGATGCAGGCCGAGCGTGAAGCTGTACAACTCGAAGAGCATCAGGTCCGGATCCGTATCCGCACGCAGATGGCCTTCTTCCTTCGCCTGCGAAATGGCACGCAGCATCGCGGCACGCCAGGCCGTCACGCTCGCGATCAACTGCTCGCGCACGGGGCTGTCAGGCCGGTCGTCGTACTCGACGGCACCGCTGATGTAGATGCATCCGGTCGTCACCTCCTGGATGCGCTTCTCCGTCCAGCGGGCCAGCATCGCCCGAAGGCGCGGCAAGCCTCGCGGCTCGCGCAGGCTCGGAAAGAACACCTCGTTTTCGAAACGATGGTGATACTCGCGGACGACCTCGACCTGCAGGTCTTCGCGCGATCCGAAGTGCGCGAACACACCGCTCTTGCTCATCTGCATGCGCTCGGCCAGGAGGCCGATCGTCAGCCCCTCCAGCCCGTCACGGCTGGCGAGGTCCAAAGCAGCTTCAAGTATCGCGGCACGCGTCTGTTCGCCTTTTCGCATAGCTTTTTCTGTAACCGTTCGGGGGTTCGAATAAAATCGAACGGCCGTACTATTATTGAGTGCGGCCGCTCGCGAAACAAGGAAATTATTAGAAACCGGTGTCTAACCGAGCCGCTATTTTGCGCGATTCCGGCGGGACCGGAGCGGCTTTTCCGCACGAACGTGCGGACAGATTTTTGAAGCGGACGCTTAGTCCGTGTCAGTCGTAACCGCCGACCGTCAGCGCCTTCATCACGATGCGGTACGTGTTGTACGCGAGCCAGTTCAGCATACGCTCGATGCGCGGCCGTGCGGCGTACCGGGCGGCGTCGATTTCGCGGCCTTCGGAGAACGCGGCCGCGATCGCGTCGCGCAGCTCGTTGGTGATCGCGTCGTAGCGCACCAGCACGACATTGGCCTCATTGTTCAGCATCAGGCTCAGCGCATCCAGGTTCGACGAACCGACGGTTGCCCAATTGTCGTCGATCACCGCGACCTTGCCGTGCAGGATCGTCTTGTCGTATTCCGCCACGCGCACGCCTGCGCGCAGCAGCGCGTGATACAGGAACGGCACGGCCGTATCGAGCGCCGTGAACTCCTTGCGGCCGATCAGGATCCGCACGTCGACGCCGCGCCGCGCGGCGCCCGTCAACGCACGGCGCAGCTTGCGGCCCGGCATGAAGTACGGGTTCGCGAGCAGGATCCGGTGACGCGCCTGGCCGATCGCGGCGAGATACGCCTTCTCGATCGCGCGGCGGTTCACGACGTTGTCGCGCGCGACGAACGCGACGCTCGGCTCGGTGACGACCCGCAGCGCGCCGGCCTTGATCCACCGGTGGCTGCGCATCCAGCGCCGGAACATGTCGGGAAACGCTTCGCCGCCGTGCAGCCCGGCCGCGTACTGCGCGTACGGCTTGTGGCCGAACTGGATCCGGTGCCACTGCAGCTCCAACGCGGCGCGCACGTCCGACACCGCCGGCCCGGCCATCTCGACCGCGAAATCCCAGCGCGGAAACGGCAGCGTCGCGCTGCCCTGCGTGTAATCGTCGACGATGTTGATGCCGCCGCAGAACGCGACCGCATGATCGATCACCGCGAGCTTGCGGTGCGTGCGCGAGAAGCCGAAACGGCCGAACAGGAAGCGGTTGTAGATGCAGTGCTCGACGCCGGCCTCGGCCCACGTGTCGAACAGCGGCAGGCGCGCGGTGCCGATGCCGTCGGTGATCACGCGCACGCGCACGCCGCGCTGTGCCGCGCGAATCAGCGCATCCGACACCGGCCGGCCGGCCGCGTCGTCGCAAAAGATATAGGTTTCGAGCATCACCTGCTCGCGCGCCGCATCGATCCGCTCGATCAGCGCGTGGAAGAATTCGCTGCCGGTCTCGCACAGGCGCACGGTGTTGCCCGCCGTGAATGCGAGCCGCGACGCGGAGCCGCGCTCCTGCAGGAACATCTGCCGCAATTGCGCGAAGCGCTTGCGGGTTTCCGCATTCATGCGGACGAGCCGTGCGGCGCCCGCGCGAGCGACACGCGCACGGGCAATTGCAGGATCGCTTCGGCGTTCGACGGCGAGAAGCAGCGCTCGGCCGCTTCGCGGAACGGCAGCCACGCGTAGTCGACGTGCTCGCGCGGCGACAGCGTCACGTCGACGCGGTGCGGCACGCACAGGCCGAACCAGTGCTCGACGTTGCGCGTGACGCCCGGCGCATAGCGATGCAGGTATTGCGGATAGATCGTGTATTCGATCCGGTGGTGCCAGTCGATCAGCGCGGTGGCCGGCACGTCGTGCGACCCGACCGCGATGCCGGTTTCCTCGACGACTTCGCGCGCGGCCGTGAGCGCAAGCGGCTCGTCGAGCGTGTCCTTCGATCCGGTCACCGATTGCCAGAAATCGGGCTGATCGGCACGCTTGATCACCAGCACGTCGAGGTCGGGCGTGTAGATCACGACGAGAACGGATTCGGGGATTTTCGGCGGCTTCGTCATCTTTGTTTCATGCGGCACAGGGCCGTGTCTCGGGCTGCACCCGAACGTGCGGCAAGTGCTGCGACTGTACCGCAAAAAACGAAAAAGGCGCACCACGGCGCCTTTTTCGTTGGGTTGTCGTGCGCGCGTCGCCGCGCACACGACCTGCGACAAGCGTTACGCCTTCGGCTGTTCCGGCTGACGCAGACGGATGTGCAGCTCGCGCAGCTGACGCTCGTCGACCGGGCTCGGCGCCTGCGTGAGCAGATCCTGCGCACGCTGCGTCTTCGGGAACGCGATCACGTCGCGGATCGAATCGGCACCGGCCATCATCGTGACGATGCGGTCGAGACCGAATGCGATACCGCCGTGCGGCGGCGCGCCGTACTGCAGCGCATCCAGCAGGAAGCCGAATTTCAGCTGCGCCTCTTCCGCACCGATCTTCAGCGCGCGGAATACCTTGCTCTGCACTTCCTCGCGGTGGATACGCACCGAGCCGCCGCCGATTTCCCAGCCGTTCAGCACCATGTCGTAGGCCTTCGCGAGGCAGCGGCCCGGATCGGTCTCGAGGTACTCGAGGTGCTCGTCCTTCGGGCTCGTGAACGGGTGGTGCGCAGCGACGTAGCGCGCGTCCTCGTCGTCGTATTCGAACATCGGGAAGTCGACGACCCACAGCGGCTTCCAGCCGGCCTGGACGAGGCCGTTCGCCTTGCCGAATTCCGAATGGCCGATCTTCAGGCGCAGCGCGCCGAGGCTGTCGTTGACGACCTTCGCGCGGTCGGCCGCGAAGAAGATGATGTCGCCGTCTTCAGCGCCGGTGCGCTCGAGGATCGCCGCGATCGATGCGTCGTGCAGGTTCTTGACGATCGGGCTTTGCAGGCCGTCGCGGCCCTTCGCCTTCTCGTTGACCTTGATCCATGCGAGGCCCTTCGCGCCGTAGATGCGCACGAATTCGGTGTAGCCGTCGATGTCGCCACGCGACAGCTCGCTGCCCTTCGGCACGCGCAGCGCCGCGACACGGCCGTCCTTCGCGTTGGCCGGCGTGCTGAACACCTTGAAGTCGACGTCCTTCATCGCGTCGGTCAGCTCGGTGAACTCGAGCTGCACGCGCAGGTCCGGCTTGTCCGAACCGAAACGCGCCATCGCTTCCGAGTACGGCATCACCGGGAATTTCGCGTCGAGCTCGACGTCGATCGTCGTCTTGAAGATGTGACGGATCATGTCTTCGAACAGGTCACGAATTTCCTGCTCGCCGAGGAACGACGTCTCGCAATCGATCTGCGTGAATTCCGGCTGGCGGTCGGCGCGCAGGTCTTCGTCGCGGAAGCACTTGGTGATCTGGTAGTAACGGTCGAAGTTCGCGACCATCAGCAGCTGCTTGAACAGCTGCGGCGACTGCGGCAGCGCGAAGAACTGGCCTGCGTTCACGCGCGACGGCACGAGGTAGTCGCGCGCGCCTTCCGGCGTGCTCTTCGTCAGCATCGGCGTTTCGATGTCGATGAAGCCCTGCTCGTCGAGGTACTTGCGCGCTTCGATCGCGACGCGGTAGCGCAGGCGCAGGTTGTGCTGCATCTGCGGACGGCGCAGGTCGAGCACGCGGTGCGTGAGGCGCGTCGTTTCCGACAGGTTGTCGTCGTCGAGCTGGAACGGCGGCGTGATCGACGCGTTCAGCACGATCAGCTCGTGGCACAGCACTTCGATCTTGCCGCTCTTCAGGCCCGCGTTGACCGTGCCTTCCGGACGGTTGCGCACGAGACCCTTGATCTGCACGCAGAACTCGTTGCGCACGCCTTCGGCGGTCGCGAACATTTCCGCGCGGTCCGGGTCGCACACCACCTGCACGAGGCCTTCACGATCGCGCAGGTCGATGAAGATCACACCGCCGTGATCGCGGCGGCGCTGCACCCAGCCGCACAGCGACACGGTTTGGCCCAGCAGGTGTTCGGTCACGAGACCGCAGTATTCAGTACGCATCGACATGATGTTTGCTTTCGTTCGGTTTGATCAACGGGTGCCGCAACGCGCGGCCCGGGCGATGATTCTTTACTTACAGCGGCGGCTCGACGGGACGGCGGGCGGGCGCCGGAGCCGGCGCCGGAGGCGCCACGACGCCCATCGAGACGATGTACTTGAGCGCGGCATCGACCGACATGTCGAGTTCGATGACTTCGCTCTTCGGCAGCATCAGGAAGAAGCCCGACGTCGGGTTCGGCGTCGTGGGCACATACACGCTCACGTACTCTTCCGTCAGATGGTTGACCACGTCGCCGCCGGGCGCGCCGGTCAGAAACGCGATCGTATACGAGCCGCGACGCGGGTATTCGATCAGCAGCGCCTTGCGGAACGCGTTGCCGCTGCTCGACAGCAGCGTGTCCGACACCTGCTTGACGCTCGTGTAGATCGGCCCGACGACCGGGATGTGACGCACGACCGCGTTCCACCACGTGACGAGCTTCTGGCCGATGAAGTTCTGCGTGGCCAGCCCGACGACGAAGATGAACGCGAGCGTCAGCACCGCACCGATCCCCGGCAGGTGGAAGCCGAGCATCCGCTCCGGCTGCCACGATTCGGGCAGCAGCAGCAGCGTCTGGTCCATCGTGCCGATGATGAGGCCGAGCACCCACAGCGTGATCGCGAGCGGGACGAGAACCAGCAGGCCGGTCAGAAACACCGATTTCAGGGTCGTCTTTTTCATCATCTGCCGTCAATGAACCGCGCCGAAAGCGCGGTGTGGACGCAGCCCGGCCGGGCCGCGACTGTCAACTGCCGGCGGCGGGCGCTGCAGCCGGGGCGGGCGCGGCGCTCGTCGTCGTACTTTCGGAACTCGCGGCAGCGGGCGCGGCTGCCGCCGGCGCCGCGGCCGGTGCTGCAGCACCCGTGTCGCCGGACGCCGTCGCCGGCGCGCTGGTGCCGCCCGAGCCACCACGGAAATCGGTGACATACCAACCCGAACCCTTCAGCTGGAAGCCCGCAGCAGTGACCTGCTTGCGAAATGCATCCTTCCCGCATTCCGGGCACTGCGACAGCGGCGCGTCGCTCATCTTCTGGAGCACGTCCTTCGCGAAACCACACGCTTCGCATCGATAGGCGTAGATCGGCATGATATTTTTTCCCGCAGAAACTGGAAACGGCTTGCAAAACCTTGAATTATAGCCGAAACCCCGGCGCGCTCCGGTAACGGTCGCGACGCCCGGGCTTCAGCGACGGCGCCATGTGAGCCAGCGCTCGTGCCCTTCGAACACGGCCAGCGAATCGGTCACGGGCAGATCCTCGATCAATTCGAAGTGCGGCGCGAGCAATGCCTCGAGTTCGGCGCGCTCGATGCCGAACGGCGGTCCTTTCGGTTTCTTCGTCACGAAGAAATAGCCGGCGAGCAACGCGCCGGTGGGCAGCAGTTCGGCCATCCGCGCCGCATAGCGGGCGCGCAGGCTCGGCGGCAACGCGCACAGGAACGCGCGCTCATACACCCACTGCACGTCGAACGGCGGCTGGTACGCGAAGAAATCGGCCTGCTCGACGACGTCCGCATGCGCGCCGAGCTGCGCCTTCGCGGCCGCCACCGCCTGCGCGGCGAAATCGATTGCGCGCACCGGCCAGCCGGCCTGCGCGAGCCAGCCGGCCTCCTGCGCACTGCCGCAGCCGGGAATCAGCACCGCACAAGGCTCGCGCCGCTGCGCAAACGCGCGAAACCCCTCGGGCACGCCGCCGAATTCCCACGGCGTCACGCCGCGCGCGAAACGCTCGTCCCAGAACGATGCGTTGCCGGGGTCGCGCGTCGCGAAATCGGCGGCGCCGGGTGCGACGGGTTGCTTCGGTTCGGACATCGCCCTGCTCCTTTCGGTCACGCGCCGTATGCGAGCGCGAGCAGCACGCGCGCGACGAGCGCACCGACGCCGACGGCAAGACCGAAGATCAGCAATGCCTGCAGCAGCCGGTTGGTACGTTTCTGCTCGACGAGGATCTGACGCATCAAGTCCTCGCTCGCCGCACGCGGCGCATCGTGGCGCGCCGCCATCGCGTGGTGGATCAGGCGCGGCAGTTGCGGCAGCGTCTTGCTCCATTGCGGCGCCTCGACCTTGAAGCGCTCGTACCAGCCGCGCAGGCCGATCTGCTCGGTCATCCAGCGCTCGAGGTACGGCTTCGCGGTCTTCCACAGGTCGAGTTCGGGGTCGAGCGAGCGGCCGAGCCCCTCGACGTTCAGCATCGTCTTCTGCAGCAGCACGAGCTGCGGCTGGATCTCGACGTTGAAGCGGCGCGACGTCGAGAACAGGCGCATCAGCACCTGGCCGAGCGAGATGTCCTTCAGCGCGCGGTCGAAATACGGCTCGCACACCGCGCGGATCGCGCTTTCGAGTTCCTCGACGCGCGTCTCGGGCGGCACCCAGCCCGATTCAAGGTGCAGCGTCGCGACGCGGTGGTAATCGCGCTTGAAGAACGCGAGGAAGTTCTGCGCAAGGTAGTTCTTGTCGAAATCCGACAACGCGCCGACGATCCCGAAATCGAGCGCGATATAGCGGCCGAAGGTCTTCGGGTCGAGGCTCACCTGGATGTTGCCCGGGTGCATGTCCGCATGGAAGAAACCGTCGCGGAACACCTGCGTGAAGAAGATCTCGACACCTTCGCGCGCGAGCTTCTTGATGTCCACGCCCGCGCTGCGCAGCGTCTCGACCTGGCTGATCGGCACGCCGGTCATGCGCTCCATCACGAGCACCTGCGACGTCGAGAAATCCCAGAACATCTCGGGCACGAGCAGCAGGTCGAGACCCGCGAAGTTGCGGCGCAGCTGGCTGCCGTTCGCGGCCTCGCGCATCAGGTCGAGCTCGTCGTGCAGGTACTTGTCGAATTCGGCAACGACTTCGCGCGGCTTCAGACGCCGGCCGTCGGCCCACATGCGCTCGGTCCAGATCGCGATGTCGCGCATCAGCGCGAGGTCGGAGTCGATCACGGACAGCATGTTCGGGCGCAGCACCTTGACGGCGACCGCCTTGCCCGCATGCACGCCCTGCTTGAGTTTCGCGAAATGCACCTGCGCGATCGACGCGCTGGCGACGGGCTCGCGCTCGAATTCGTCGAACAGCTCGTCGACCGGCGCACCGAGCGACTTCTCGATGATCCCGATCGCGACCGCCGAATCGAACGGCGGCACCTGGTCCTGCAGCTTCGCGAGCTCATTCGCGAAATCGACCGACAGCAGGTCTCGGCGCGTCGACAGCACCTGGCCGAACTTCACGAAGATCGGACCGAGACTTTCGAGCGCGTGGCGCAGCCGCACGGCGGGCGGATCGGAGTAGCGACGGCCGATCGTCGTGATCCGCAGCAGCAGCTTCACGCGCCGGTCGTCGATCCGGGACAGCATCACCTCGTCGAGGCCAAAGCGGATGACGGTGTAGACAATCTTGATGAAACGGAAAATGCGCATGCCCTGCGGCCCTCAGTGCGCGCCGCGCGGGCCGGAACCCGTGCGCGCGCCAATTTTTTGTTCGAGTCGCTCGACCCGCTTTTCGACCCGCGCGAGCGCATCGCGCGCACGCGCCAGTTCGGCGTCGAAGCCGCCGAGCGCCGTGCGCCGGACGACTTGCGGGTTCTCGTCGAGCCAGTACTCGGCGACGGAATCGAGCACGTTGCGGCCGGTGCGGCGCGCGCGTGCGCCGGCGTCGCGCACGACCGTCGCGATCCGG
Source organism: Burkholderia sp. Bp9031 (assembly GCF_003857965.1). NCBI lineage: Bacteria > Pseudomonadati > Pseudomonadota > Betaproteobacteria > Burkholderiales > Burkholderiaceae > Burkholderia > Burkholderia sp. Bp9031. Next base: position 47,539 of record NZ_QTPW01000009.1, on the reverse strand, counting down.
TATGCCGCCGCGTCGCCGACCAGCTTCGCGAGATCTTCCTCAGGTTCCCAGCGCAGATGCTCGGCCAGCTTCGCGATCTGCGTCGCGAACTCCGCGTCGCCCTCGATCTTCACGTGCTTCATCACGGCCGCCTGGCCGCCCTGCAGGAATGCCGCAACGGTGTCGCCCGCGAGCGCGATCGACACGTCGACGTGTTGCGCATCGTGCGCTTCCACCGCGGACAGGTAACCGTCCGGCTGCACGAGCAGCGTGAGCGTGACGGGGGGCACGTCGATCCGGGCAGTCTTGCCCACATAGGGAATCAGGCGGTCGCGCGCCCATGATTCGCGCGCGAGCAGGTGATTGACAGCAGCAGCAAAAGGCTTGGCGGCAAAGGTCATCGGGCTGGGAAAGAAAAACCCGCGCAGGCCGGACGCCTACGCGGGTTTCTATTGTAACGTCGGATCGTCGGCAGACCGCGGCCAACCGCACACCCGGGCGGCAAGCGGTCGCAGTGCGGCGGCCGTCGCCCGGGCAGCCGGCAAGCCGGCCGCCGGTCACGCTCAGTGCGTGTTGATCTGCTGAATACCCGCGAGCAGCCAGCCCTGGCTGCCCGACTTCGACAGGTTCCACACCTCGTCGAACGGCGCCGCCGACGCATTCGCCGACTCGCGGATCAGCCCGTGGAAGCGCACGCTCGCCGACTGCTCGATGCCGCGATCCTCGATTGCGACCAGCTCCGCGTCGAGCTGCACAACGTCGGTCTGGTTCGCCTCGTTGCCGCGCGAGTCGAGATCGATCTTGATCTCGGCGAACATTTCCGGCGTCGTGAACTCGCGGATGTCGGCCAGGTTGCCCTGGTCCCATGCCGCCTGCAGGCGCACGAAGTAGACCTTCGCGCTACGCAGGAACGCTTCGGTATCGAAGCCGGCCGGCACCTGAAGCGGTGCGGCCGCCATCGCGCCCGCCGCGCCCGCCGCGCCGGCGGCCGCCGCGCCGCCGCCGAACACGCCCTGCGCTTCGTTCGCATAGCTGCTGCCGCTGCCGGCATAGTTGCTGCCCGTGCCGTTTTGCTGGAACGACGGGCTCTGCGAGTAGCCGCCCGACGACGAGGCCGAGCCGCCCGCCGAGTACGCCGGTTCCTGCGGACGGCGACGGTTCATGAACTTGCGGATCAGCCAGATGCCGACCATCGCCAGCAGCGCGATCACGATGACGTTCGCCATCATGCTCGCGAACGCGCCACCCAGGCCGAAATGCGACAGCAGCGCCGCGATGCCGAGGCCGGCCGCGAGACCGGCGATCGGCCCGAGCCAGCGCGAGCGGTTGGACTGCGCGGCCGGCGCCGGTGCGGCCGGGTTCGCGCGCTGCGCCTGCGCCGGCGCGGCCTGCTGCATCGGCTGCTGCGCGGGCGGCGTGGCCTGGCGCTGCGTGACGGTGGAGCTCTGACGGCCGATGCTGCGCCCACCGCCCATGCGCTTGGCCTCGGCGTCGAGCGATGCGAACGTGCCGGCCGTGAGCAGGCCGACCAGCAGCAGCGTGCCGACCCGTCGAGCCCACGGCTTCGACGGCTTGCTACGGTTGAACAACGAACGCGATTCGGACATCAGCTTCTCCAGATGTAAGACAAATGTATGGAAAGAACCCCTTAGTACTTGGTTCCTAGGTGTAAAGCTACCACGCCACCTGACAAATTGTAATATTTGACGGCATCGAGGCCCGCTTGTTCCATCATCGTCTTCAGCGTGTCTTGATCAGGATGCATCCGGATAGATTCGGCAAGATACCGATAACTTTCAGCATCTTTCGCGAACTTGTCGCCAAGCCACGGTAATACTTTGAAAGAATACAGATCGTACGCTTTTTTCAGCGGATCCCAGACTTTCGAGAATTCCAGCACCATCACGCGGCCGCCGGGCTTCGTCACACGGCGCATCTCGGCGAGCGCGGCGTCCTTGTGCGTCATGTTGCGCAGCCCGAACGCGACCGTGACCACATCGAAGTAGTTGTCCGGAAAGGGAATTTTCTCGGCATCGCACAGCAGCGACGGCGTCACGATGCCCTTGTCGAGCAGCCGGTCGCGGCCGACGCGCAGCATCGATTCGTTGATGTCGGTGTGCCAGACTTCGCCCGTCGGGCCGGCCGCCTTCGCGAACGCCTTGGTCAGGTCGCCCGTGCCGGCCGCGATGTCGAGCACCTTGAAGCCGGGGCGCACGTTCGCCTGCGCGATCGTGAACGCCTTCCACGCGCGGTGCATGCCGGCCGACATCAGGTCGTTCATCAGATCGTAGTTGCTCGCGACCGAATGGAACACGCCCGCCACTTTCTTCGCTTTTTCGTTTTCCTCGACGCTTTCGAAGCCGAAGTGGGTTTTGCTCATCGCGTTGATCCTCAGTAAATGGCAAGACGGCGCCGAGCGGGCGCCGTCGATTTCAGTGGCAGTGGCCGTGCGGCGCGGGGGCCGCCTGCATCGGCGCGTCGCGCTCGACGCCCGCCGCCTTCAGTTTGTCGAAATAGTCGCGCCACAGCGCGTCCTGCTGCGTCGCCAGTTCGTACAGCAGGTCCCACGAGTAGATGCCGGTCGAATGGCCGTCGGAGAACGTCGGCTGCAGCGCGTAGTTGCCCACGCCCTCGAGCGCCGTGATCGTCACCTCGCGCTTGCCCGTCTGCAGCGTCTCCTGGCCGGGCCCGTGGCCGCGCACCTCTGCCGACGGCGAATAGACGCGCATCAGCTCGAACGGAATCCGGAAACTGTCTCCGTTCGGGTACTGCAATTCGAGCACGCGCGACACCGCGTGCACGACGACGCCGGACGGAATCGGCGTCGTGGAAGTCAAACCGCTCATGGCTGCCTCGGATCGGTCGTTCGTTGAATTTCCTCGCGCACCGCATTGTGCAGCAGCGAGGCCTGCGCCGCGCGCGTGCGCAGCAGCGCCTCGGACACGCCGCGCTGGCGCGGCGCCCAGACGGGCTGAGGAAAATGGGCGTCGTTCGAGAAGCGCGGGATCACGTGCCAGTGCACGTGCGGCACCATGTTGCCGAGGCTCGCGAGATTCACCTTGTTCGGCTGCATCACGCGGCGCACGGCCCGCTCCACCGCGTACACCACGCGCATCAGATGTGCCCGCTCAGGCTCGCCGAGATCGGAGAACTCGGCCACGTGCGTGCCCCAGATCACCCGGCAGAAGCCCGGGTACTCGTGCTCGCCCGTCGCGAGGACGACGCGCAGCATGTCGTCCTGCCAGAGCACCTCGCCGCCGTCTTCACGGCAAAACACGCATTCCATCGTCGCTCCCATGTGGACGGGCGCCGTCGCGTGTGCGACGGCGCCCGCTCGTCCCTGGCCCGGCCGGGCGGCCGTCATGCCCGCATTAGACCAGCACGCGCTCGATCCCGCCATTGTTCGCGTGTGCGACATAGTCGGCCATCCAGTTCTCGCCGAGCACCTGGCGCGCGATTTCGACCACGATGTAGTCGGCCTCGATGTTCGCGTCCTCGTTGTAGCGCGACAGGCCCTGCAGGCACGATGGGCAGCTCGTCAGGATCTTGACGTCCGGGCCGTTCGCGGCCGCGGCCGCGGCCGGCGCCGGCGCATCGCCGGCCACGACCGGGATGCTGCGCAGCTTCGCGGCACCCTTGCGGATTTCCTCTTCCTTGCGGAAGCGAACCTGCGTCGACACGTCCGGGCGCGTGACCGCGAGCGTGCCCGATTCGCCGCAGCAACGCTCGTTCTTCTCGATCTTGTAGCCGTCCTTCTCCGCACCCATCAGCTCGTTGACGAGCTTCACCGGGTCCATCGTCTTGATCGGCGTGTGGCACGGGTCGTGATACATGTAGCGCGTGCCCGTCACGCCGTCGAGCTTCATCCCCTTCTCGAGCAGGAACTCGTGGATGTCGATGATCCGGCAGCCCGGGAAGATCTTGTCGAATTCGTAGCCGGCGAGCTGGTCGTAGCACGTGCCGCACGACACGACCACCGTCTTGATGTCGAGGTAGTTCAGCGTGTTCGCGACCCGGTGGAACAGCACGCGGTTGTCCGTGACGATCTTCTCGGCCTTGTCGTACTGGCCCGAGCCGCGCTGCGGATAGCCGCAGCACAGGTAGCCCGGCGGCAGCACCGTCTGCACACCCGCCTCCCACAGCATCGCCTGCGTCGCGAGCCCGACCTGCGAGAACAGGCGCTCGGAGCCGCAGCCCGGGAAGTAGAACACCGCTTCCGAATCGACGGTCGTCGACTTCGGGTTGCGGATGATCGGCACGATCTTGTTGTCCTCGATGTCGAGCAGCGCGCGCGCCGTCTTCTTCGGCAGGTTGCCCGGCATCTTCTTGTTGACGAAGTGGATCACCTGCTCGACCACCGGCGGCTTGCCGACCGTCGCCGGCGGGTGCTGCGTCTGCTTCGTCACGACCTTCTTCAGCATGTCGTTCGCGAAGCGCTGCACCTTGTAGCCGACGCCCATCATCACGCCGCGCGCGATGTTGATCGTCTGCGGGTTGGTCGCGTTCAGGAAGAACATCCCCGCCGCATTGCCGGCGTTGAACTTCTTCTTGCCCATCTTGCGCAACAGGTTGCGCATGTTCATCGTGACGTCGCCGAAGTCGATCTTCACCGGGCACGGCGTCGCGCACTTGTGGCACACCGTGCAGTGGTCGGCCACGTCGTTGAACTCGTCCCAGTGCTTGATCGACACGCCGCGGCGCGTCTGCTCCTCGTACAGGAACGCCTCGACCAGCAGCGACGTCGCGAGGATCTTGTTGCGCGGGCTGTACAGCAGGTTCGCGCGCGGCACGTGGGTCGCGCACACCGGCTTGCACTTGCCGCAGCGCAGGCAGTCCTTCACCGAATCGGCGATCGCGCCGATGTCGGACTGCTTCATGATCAGCGACTCGTACCCCATCAGCCCGAAGCTCGGCGTATACGCGTTGCGCAGATCGGCGCCTTCGAGCAGCTTGCCCTTGTTGAAGCGGCCGTTCGGGTCGACACGCTGCTTGTATGCGCGGAATTCGGCGATCTCGTCGTCGGTCAGGAACTCGAGCTTCGTGATGCCGATGCCATGCTCGCCGGAAATCACGCCGTCGAGCGAACGCGCGAGCGTCATGATGCGTGCGACCGCCGCGTGGGCGTCCTGCAGCATCTCGTAGTTGTCGGAGTTGACCGGCAGGTTGGTGTGGACGTTGCCGTCGCCCGCGTGCATGTGCAGCGCGACGAACACGCGACCGCGCAGCACCTGCTTGTGGATCGCCTGCGCCTCGTCGAGGATCTGCTTGAACGCGCCGCCGTTGAAGATCGCGCGCAGCTCCGCGCGGATCTCCTGCTTCCACGAGATGCGGACCGTGCGGTCCTGCGTGATGTGGAACACGGTCGCGCCCGGCTGCTCGTCCGCGCGGTCGGCGAACTTCTCGGCGAGCGCCTCGTAACCGAGCTGCACGAGATAGTGCTGCGCCTCGCGCAGCGGCTGGTCTAGCCGGTCGCGCACGAATTCCCAGCGCGCGCGCACGCGCTTGAGCAGCTCCAGCGCCTGCTGGACGCGGTCTTCGAGCAGCTCGGCGCTCGGGATCTCGTTCGCGTCGTCGGTCTTGCCGAGCGGCAGGTTGCCGGCGCGGAAAAACGCTTCCAGCGCATCGACCAGCTGCAGCTTGTTCTTCAGCGACAGCTCGATGTTGATCCGCTCGATGCCGTCGGTGTACTCGCCCATCCGGTTCAGCGGGATCACGACGTCTTCGTTGATCTTGAACGCGTTCGTGTGCTTCGCGATCGCGGCCGTGCGGCTGCGGTCGAGCCAGAAGCGCTTGCGCGCCTCGGCGCTCACCGCGACGAAGCCTTCGCCGCTCTTGCCGTTCGCCATCCGGATCACTTCGGACGTCGCGTGCGCGACCGCATCGGCGTCATCGCCGACGATGTCGCCGATCAGCACCATCTTCGGGAATGTGTTGCGCTTGCTCTTGGTCGCGTAGCCGACCGCGCGCAGATAGCGCTCGTCGAGGTGCTCGAGGCCCGCGAGGATCGCGCCGCCCTGCTTCGACGTCTCGAACAGGTAGTCCTTGATCTCGACGATGCTCGGGATCGCCTCGCGCGCCTGGCCGAAGAATTCGAGGCAGACGGTGCGCATGTGCGCGGGCATCTTGTGCAGCACCCAGCGCGCCGACGTGATCAGCCCGTCGCAGCCTTCCTTCTGCACGCCCGGCAGGCCGGCGAGGAACTTGTCGGTCACGTCCTTGCCGAGCCCTTCCTTGCGGAACCGGCGGCCTTCGATCTCGAGCATCTCGCTCTTCAGCAGCTTCTCGCCCGGCGCGTAGGCGCCGTCGAACCACTTCAGCTCGAAGCGCGCGACCGCGATGTCGTGGATCTTGCCCTGGTTGTGCTCGTGGCGCGTGACTTCGAGCCAGTTGCCGTCCGGGTCGACCATCCGCCACCAGGCCAAGTTGTCGAGCGCAGTGCCCCACAGCACGGCCTTCTTGCCGCCCGCGTTCATCGCGACGTTGCCGCCGATGCACGATGCGTCGAGCGAGGTCGGATCGACCGCGAACACGTAGCCGGCCGCTTCGGCCGCCTCCGTCACGCGGCGCGTGACGACGCCCGCGCCGGAGAAGATCGTCGGCACCTTGTGCGCGACGCCCGGCAGCTCGGTCAGCTCGACCGCGCCGAGCTGTTCGAGCTTCTCGGTGTTGATCACCGCGGAGAACGGCGTGAGCGGCACCGCGCCGCCCGTGTAGCCGGTGCCGCCGCCGCGCGGGATTACGGTCAGGCCGAGCTCGAAGCAGGCCTTGATCAGCGCCGCGATCTCGGCCTCGGTATCGGGGGTCAGCACGACGAACGGGTATTCGACGCGCCAGTCGGTCGCGTCCGTCACGTGCGACACGCGCGACAGCCCGTCGAAGCGGATGTTGTCCTTCTGCGTGCAGCGGCCGAGTGCCTTGGTCGCACGGCGGCGCAGGTCGGCCATCTTGTCGAACTCGTCGGCGAACTCGTTGACCGCGCGCTGCGCGGCGGCCTCGAGCATCTCGACGCGTCCGGCGCGTTCGCGGCCCGCGTCGTCGTGGTGCGCGGTCAGGTCGGCACGGCGGCGCTTGCCGATCTCGGTCAGGCGGTGGTTCAGCGCCTCGATCAGCAGCGCGCGACGCTTCGGGTTGTCGAGCAGGTCGTCCTGCAGGTACGGGTTGCGGCGCACGACCCAGATGTCGCCGAGCACTTCATACAGCATCCGTGCCGAGCGGCCCGTGCGGCGTTCGGCGCGCAGCTCGTCGAGTACCGACCACGCCTCCTCGCCGAGCAGGCGGATCACGATCTCGCGGTCGGAGAAGGACGTGTAGTTGTAGGGAATCTCGCGCAGTCGGGGCGCGGGGTCGGCGGCGACGGCGGCGGCCGCGCCATGCGGATCGAAAACTTGTGGTGCGTTCATGTTCGGACGACTCGGAGGGCCGATACACCGTGCACGGGCGTCGGCAAGCGCGTAGGCGCAATCTTGGGGAAATCTGTTCTGGTGCCAGGCGCGCGACTATCTCGCATGGGGCCGGAGCGGGACTGGACTCACCGTTCCTGGCCGGCAGGGCCTGGCGGCACTCGGAGCCATCAGCACGATCGCGCGCGGCGCGCATGCCGCTCCGCCGCGGGGCTGGCTGCACGCGGCGTCGGCTTCAACGGGGCGATCCGAGGGTGCCTCTGCATCTTCCGATCCTTGATTCAAAACGGAATTCTAACCCATGATCGGGTCTTCCGTGGCACGCCGGACAGGTCGTGGGGCTTTCGCCGCAACCCGCGCCGGGCCTGGTTCGGCACGGTTTTGCGCCGACATTCGCCGTCCGTCCGGTCGGTAACTGTGCGGTTAAACCGGTAAAAAAGGACACTCCACCCTTCAAACACGCCCGCCGGCGCGGTTCCGCGCCCGTGCACCCGGCATGCCGCTTGCATGCGGGCGGACCCTTGGCGCTATCATTGATCCTTTACCGTCTGCTTTCCGCACCGCACGCGAGCGCCCATGGCATCCCACGATTACCTGAAGAAAATCCTCACTGCGCGCGTCTACGACGTCGCGCTCGAGACGGAACTCGAACCCGCCCGCAACCTGTCGGCCCGGCTGCGCAACCCCGTTTACCTGAAGCGCGAGGACAACCAGCCGGTGTTCTCGTTCAAGCTGCGCGGCGCGTACAACAAGATGGCGCACATTCCGGCCGCCGCGCTCGCGCGCGGCGTGATTACGGCATCGGCCGGCAATCATGCGCAGGGCGTCGCGTTCTCGGCGGCACGGATGGGCGTGAAGGCCGTGATCGTCGTGCCCGTCACGACGCCGCAGGTGAAGGTCGATGCGGTGCGCGCGCACGGCGGCCCGAGCGTCGAGGTGATCCAGGCGGGCGAGTCGTACAGCGATGCGTACGCGCACGCGGTGAAGGTGCAGGCGGAACGCGATCTCACGTTCGTCCACCCGTTCGACGATCCGTACGTGATCGCCGGCCAGGGCACGATCGCGATGGAAATCCTGCGTCAGCACCAGGGCCCGATTCACGCGATCTTCGTGCCGATCGGCGGCGGCGGCCTCGCGGCCGGCGTGGCCGCGTATGTCAAGGCGGTGCGGCCGGAGATCAAGGTATTCGGCGTGCAGGCCGAGGATTCGTGCGCGATGGCGCAGTCGCTGCAGAAGGGCGAGCGCGTCGAGCTGGCCGAGGTCGGCCTGTTCGCGGACGGCACCGCGGTGAAGCTCGTCGGCGAGGAAACCTTCCGGCTCTGCCGCGAATTCCTCGACGGCGTCGTGACCGTCGACACCGACGCGCTGTGCGCGGCGATCAAGGACGTGTTCCAGGACACGCGCAGCGTGCTCGAGCCGTCCGGCGCGCTCGCGGTCGCCGGCGCGAAACGCTATGCGGAACGCGAAGGGATCGAGAACCAGACGCTCGTCGCGGTCACGTCCGGCGCGAACATGAACTTCGACCGGATGCGCTTCGTTGCCGAACGCGCGGAAGTCGGCGAGGCGCGCGAAGCCGTGTTCGCGGTCACGATCCCCGAGGAGCGCGGCAGCTTCAAGCGCTTCTGCTCGCTCGTCGGCGACCGCAACGTGACCGAGTTCAACTACCGGATCGCCGATGCGCAGTCCGCGCACATCTTCGTCGGCGTGCAGATCAAGCGGCGCGGCGAGTCGGCCGAAATCGCCGCGAACTTCGAATCGCACGGCTTCAAGACCGTCGACCTGACGCACGACGAGCTGTCGAAGGAACACATCCGCTACATGGTGGGCGGCCGCTCGCCGCTCGCGCTCGACGAACGCCTGTTCCGCTTCGAATTCCCGGAACGGCCGGGCGCGCTGATGAAGTTCCTGTCGTCGATGGCGCCGGACTGGAACATCAGCCTGTTCCACTACCGCAACCAGGGCGCGGACTACAGCTCGATCCTCGTCGGGCTGCAAGTGCCGCAGGCCGATCGCGCCGAGTTCGAACGCTTCCTCGCGGCGCTCGGCTATCCGTATGTCGAAGAGAGCGCCAATCCGGCCTACCGCCTCTTCCTGTCGTAAAGGCTTCGTGCAATGAATCCCGAACATTCCCCGCTCGGCAAGGCCACCGTCTACGCTGCCCAGTACGATGCGTCGCTGCTGTTCCCGATCCCGCGCGCCGGGGCGCGCGAGCAGCTCGGCATCACGTCGGCGCTGCCGTTCTTCGGCACCGACATCTGGAACGCGTACGAGCTGTCGTGGCTCAACGCGCGTGGCAAGCCGCAGCTCGCGGTCGCGACGTTCTTCGTGCCGGCCGAATCGCCGAACATCGTCGAATCAAAGTCGTTCAAGCTGTACCTCGGTTCGTTCGCGCAATCGAAGTTCGACTCGATCGATGCGGTGCGCGACGTGCTGAAGCGCGACGTGTCGGCCGCGTGCGGCGCGAGCGTATCGGTGCAGCTCGTGTCGCCGCACGATTTCGGCAAGCTCGAGATGGAAGAGCTCGACGGGCTGTCGCTCGACCGGCTCGACCTCGACACTGATGTGTACGAACCCGATCCGTCGCTGCTGTCGGCCGCCGAAGACGAAGCGCCGGTCGAGGAAACGCTCGTGTCCGACCTGCTGCGCTCGAACTGCCCGGTCACCGGCCAGCCCGACTGGGGCAGCGTGCAGATCCACTACGTCGGGCCGCAGATCGATCATGCGGGGCTGCTGCGCTACATCATCTCGTTCCGCAATCACACGGGCTTTCACGAGCAGTGCGTCGAGCGCATCTTCCTCGACATCCTGCATGCGTGCAAACCGGTGAAGCTCGCGGTGTATGCGCGCTATACGCGCCGCGGCGGGCTCGACATCAATCCGTTTCGCACGAACTACAACCAGCCGATGCCGGATAACGCGCGGACGGCGCGGCAGTAAATGAGTGTGTTGGCGGGGCATCTTGCGGTCCGCCAACCCTGCCTGCTTCCGGAAGGGCGCGTCTCTCTAATTCGGCGCGAACACGGCGGCCCGGCACTTCGGACAATACAGGTAGATTGTTCGACCATCGTGCGTGGAAATGAAGCCTCGCCTTGCCTTGCCTGGTCTATCCTCCATTTCGCCGCGCCACCATCCGCGAAACGTGCTTTGCCTTCGGCATAGCAATTCGCGGCGTCCAGATCATGGCTGTACGCCCGTTCCGTTACGCGGCCCGCATGCTTGAAAAACGCGCTGACATCCGCCTGCCGAAGAACGAACGTACGGCACATATCCGCCGTTTCGTCCCCGCTGATGTCAGCCGACCACGCACCATTCCTGACGATTTCGACCCACTCCGACCCAACAGTGGGGACTGCCCGGCGGGGCGGCACCCCATCGGATAGCGCACCCGCAACCGCACTGTGGGTGAGCAAGAACGCCAACATCAAAACTGCGATCCGAATCACCATTGCGCCCCCGCCGGCTCCGTCCGGTTCTTCCGCGAGCCGCAACGCACACTGTCACTTAGCGTGCGTCGGCAGTCGCCAAAGGTGCGTGCAAAGCCGTTCTTGATATAGGCCCGTGTTCGCGTCAGCGGGCCTTGGTCCTCGTACAGATCGGCAAGCCAATCCGGGGCGACACGCTCGATCTGATCGAGCCGCAAATCGATGGTTTCCATCAGCAACATACGCGGAAACCCAGCCTTTCACGACAACTCTGCCAATCGCTTGGCGTGCCATTTTCTTTCGACGGCCGCACGATGCAACATCGCGAGCGTGATCGATTCCCGTTTGAAGTCGTGCGGCTTTCGAAGCACCCACCGCTGGAATAGCGAATAGAGCAAACCCTCACCTTCCATCAAGAAGTACCGGTGGAAATCAAAATCGCCGGTGTCGACGGCAAACCGCTCAAAATAGCGCCCCATGAAGTCATTGGCTTCATCGCCGGTTTGCCCCAGATCCTCCCAGAGACGAGTGCCGGCGGAGAGCGGCTTCGATGGACCGAGCCCCACCTCTGACCGGACAAAGGCTTCGATCTGGTCCCAACTCACGTTTTCCATCAGAACACCTTATCCTCAGGCTTGACGAGGCTGTTGTATCTGGAGACCGTGCCGTGAACGATCTCGTACACGTCTCGCGCAAGCAGCGTCCAGCCCACGCCCGGAACAGCACGCCCGACGAACACGCTGAGCTTCCGGGTCAGGATGATCCGAAACGACTTGATGCTTTGAAGCGTCACAGTTGGCAGAACCTTCCTGTTGAGCTGGTAACGAAAAATCGAACGGGCCATCACGGATGCGACGGACGTCCCTTTCGTCGCGCCACCGAATTTTTGCCGCGTCGGTAAAACGGGCCATCCGGCCAAAATCAGAATCACGGCTTCGACATCGTCGATCCCGACCCGTGCGCATGCCTCCTCTACGGCAACGAAAAAGAAAAGCTCGGCGGGCGTGAGATCCGAATGAATGCCGTAGCGGTATGTATTGCTCGTCATGATTCGACTTCGTGAAATCGTTGATCGGAATGACGACCATACCCGGCGACGCGCCGAATTTGCTCTATCGAGATTCATCGACGCCACTGACGTCTTGTGCGTCCATCACTGGAGCCGCCCGCCAGACGGACACATCGTGTCACGCTCTCATCGCGGGGATTTCATTCAGAGTGTAAAAATTCGGCACCACTCACATCCATCATGACTGGGTTCCCCCAACGAATTATCGCGATTGCCACGAGATGAGTACCCGCGAGGCCAAGTACCGGCAACACCTCGATTCCGCCATAACGCAACGAGGCCGGCGCATGCTACCGCGCCGGCCTCGTCACACAACAATTCGCCCTTGCCGCCTTACTTCGCCGGCGCCTTGTAAGCGATGCAATCGACCTCGACCTTGCAATCGATGACCATGCTCGACTGCACGCATGCGCGCGCCGGCGGGTTCTCGCCGAAGTACGACACGAACACCTTGTTGAACGACGCGAAATCGCGTGCGTCGTCGAGCCACACGCCGCAGCGCACGACGTGCTCGAGGCCGTAGCCGGCTTCCTTCAGGATCGCGATCACGTTCTCGATCGTCTGCTTCGACTGCGTGACGATCCCGCCTTCGACAACCTCGCCGTTCACCATCGGCGTCTGGCCCGACACGTACAGCCAGCCGTCGGCCTCGACCGCGCGCGCAAACGGCATCACCTGGCCGCCCGTGCCCTTCGCTTCGCCTACGCCATATCGCTTCATCGTTTCACTCCTTGTTGGTCGACCGGCATCGGCGCGCAAGCGCCGGCGCCGGTCCCATGCAACGCACGGTTGCGGATGCGCGCGCCGACATGGCGCACGCGGCAAATCGGATCAAGACCGCGCTCAGAACGCGGCGTCGGCACTCGCCGGCACGCGCTCGCCGCGCGCGACGAAGCCGCCGGCGCGCTCGCCGGTCGGCTGGCCGTTCTCATAGGTCAGCACGCCGTTCACCCACACCGCGTCGATCCCGTGCGCCGGCTGCTGCGGCTTGTCGAAGGTCGCGGCATCGATCACGCTCGTCGGGTCGAACAGCACGAGATCCGCGTGGTAGCCGACATGCACCTCGCCGCGCCGCGCGATCCCGTAGCGGCGCGCGGACAGCGACGTCATCTTGCGGATCGCTTCCTCGAGCGGCAGCAGGTTCGTGTCGCGCACGTAATGGCCGAGCACGCGCGGGAACGCGCCCCACAGCCGCGGGTGCGGCAGCGGATCGTTCGGCAGGCCGTCCGAGCCGACCATCGTCGCCGGATGCGACAGGATCCGGCGCACGTCGTCCTCGGACATGTTGTGGTACACGGCGCCGGCCGGGCGGATACGCTGCGCGGCCTCCTGCTCGGTCACGCCCCAGTCGGCCGCGATCGCCTTCAGCAGCTTGCCGGCGACTTCCGGATGCGGCTCCGACCACGTGATCGTGATGTCGATGTCGCCCGTCACCTGCTTCAGGTCGAGCGTCGACGAGCTGCGGCTGTACGGATAGCAGTCGCAGCCGACCGGCTGGTAGCGGCGCGCGCCTTCGAGCGACGCAAGCACCTCGGTGCTGCGCCCCCAGTTCGACGGGCCCGCGCACTTCAGGTGCGAGATCACGACCGGCACGCGGGCATGACGGCCGACCTGGTATGCCTCTTCCATCGCGTCGAGGATCGCATCGAACTCGGTGCGCATGTGTGTCGTGTACAGCGCGCCCGCATTCGCGAGCGGCTCGGCGAGCGCCATCACTTCCTCGGCCGGCGCCGCGAATGCGGAGCCGTACGCAAGGCCCGACGACAGCCCGAGCGCGCCGTTCGCGAGCGCCTCCTCGAGCTGCGTGCGCATCCCGGCGATTTCGCCGTCGGTCGCCGCGCGGTCGAGACGGTCCATCTGGTTGTTGCGCAGCGCGGTGTGCCCGACGAGCGCCGCGACGTTGACGGCCGGACGCGCATCGTTCACGGCCGCGACATAGGCGGCGAAGGTCGGATAGCGAAACGCGTCGCGATCGCCGAGCAGGTTCATCGGGTCGGGCGGATCGCCCGCGAGCGTCACCGGCGACGCGCTGATCCCGCAGTTGCCGACGATCACGGTCGTCACGCCCTGCGAGATCTTCGGCAGCATCTCCGGCGCGCGGATCACGTGCGTATCGTCGTGCGTGTGCACATCGACGAAGCCCGGCGCGAGCGCGCGGCCGTTCGCATCGACGACGGTTTCGGCGAGCCAGTTCGACAGGTTGCCTATCGCCGCGATCACGCCGTTGCGTATTGCGACGTCGCGCGTGACGGGCGGTGCGCCGGTGCCGTCGTACAGTTGCGCGCCGACGATCAGCGTATCGGCGGCTTCGGGATGCGAATGCATGGTCAGTCTCCTACCGGTTGACGGTCTCCGCCGCCGCGGTGCGCATCCAGCGCATGCTTGATGCGGCGCAGCGATTCTCGGCCCGCATCGCCGAGCCGCAGTGCGACTCCGGTGACGAGCACGTCGATCGCCATCATCATCGCGTAGCGCGATGTCGACGGCTTGTAAATGAAATCGGTTTCGAACGCGACGACCGGGATCAGGTGGTCGGCGAGCTTCGCGAGCGGCGAAGCCGGCGCGGTGATCGCGATCAGCGTCGCGCCGTAGCGCTTCGCGAGGCGGCAGCTCTCGAGCAGCTCGGGCACGCGTCCGCTCACCGACAGCGCGACGACTACGGCGTCGCGCGACAGCGTCGCCGACACCATCCGCTGCAGCAGGCTGTCCTGGTAGCTCGCGACCGGCCGGCCGAAGCGCACGAGGCGGAAGCGCAATTCGTCGGCGAGCGCGGTGGAACCGCCGCCCTGCCCGTACACGTAGATCATCTTCGCGCCGGCGAGCAGGTCGGCCGCCGCGTCGAACGACGTGTTGCGCAGCAGCTGGTGATTGTGCGCAAGCGCCACGCGGATCTCGTCGTAGACGACCGATGCCGGGCTCGCGTCTTCGCCGGGATGCGCGTCGGACGGCACGAGAAAGCGCTGGCCGACCGCCGCCGCCTGGGCGACAAGCACCTTCAGTTCGCGCACGTCGCGGCAGCCGACGGCCTTCGCGAAACGCGTGACCGTCGCGACGCTGACCTGCGCATCGCGCGCGAGTGCGCCGATGCTCGCATGCGCGGCGCGCGCGAGATCGGCGAGGATGAACGCCGCGACCTTGCGTTCGGCTTCGCGCAGCTCGGGTGCGCATTCGGCGATCCGCGCGACGATGTCGAGGACCGGCTGGGCGACCGGAGCCGGTTGCTCGGCGGCGAACGGAACGGACGGGGTGGCGGGCGAATTCATCTGTAGAAAAGGGGGTGGCGCTTTATGTTACTAAATAACATCACCGCGCCGATGCTACTTTCTGTACCATCTGCATGTCAACTTCAGTGCAATGCATAGTGATGATGGAGCGGGATGACATGAAAGTTACAAACTATCAGGAACCGACAATCAATCCGTTGGGCAAGGGCCTCGGCAACCTGCCGAGCGCGAGCGTGCCGCTCGACGACGCAGGCCGCCTCGAGTGGAGCCTGCTCGCGGAAGACGTCAGCCTGCCGGCAGCCGTGCTGTACGCGGATCGCATCGAACACAATCTGAACTGGATGCAGGCGTTCGTCCAGCAATACGGCGTGAAGTTCGCGCCGCACGGCAAGACGACGATGGCGCCGCAACTGTTCCGCCGCCAGCTCGCCGCCGGCGCATGGGGCATCACGCTCGCGACCGCGCACCAGACGCAGGCCGCCTATCACGGCGGCGTGCGGCGCGTGCTGCTCGCGAACCAGCTGGTCGGCCGCCAGAACATGACGATCATCGCGGCGCTGCTGTCCGACCCCGAGTTCGAATTCTTCTGCCTCGTCGATTCGGCCGACAGCGTCGACCAGCTCGGCCGCTTCTTCGGCGACGCGAAGAAAACGCTGAATGTGCTGCTCGAGCTCGGCGTGCCGGGCGGCCGCGCGGGCGTGCGCGATGCCGCGCAGCGCAAGGCCGTGCTCGACGCGATCGCGCGCTATCCGGACACGCTGAAGCTGGCCGGCATCGAACTCTACGAAGGCGTGCTGAAGGAGGAAGGCGAGATCCGCACGTTCCTGCAGGACGCGGTCGCGCTCACGCGCGAGCTGGCCGAAGCCGGCCGTTTCGCACGCACGCCGGCGATCCTGTCGGGCGCCGGCTCGGCGTGGTACGACGTGGTCGCGGAGGAGTTCTCGAAGGCGTCCGACGCCGGTTTCGCGGAAGTCGTGCTGCGTCCGGGCTGCTACCTGACGCACGACGTCGGCATCTACAAGAAGGCGCAGACCGACGTGTTCGCGCGCAACCTGATCGCCCGCAAGATGGGCGAAGGGCTGCTGCCGGCGCTGCAGCTGTGGGCGTACGTGCAGTCGATACCGGAACCCGATCGCGCGATCATCGCGCTCGGCAAGCGCGACGCGGCGTTCGACGCGGGCCTGCCCGAGCCGGCGCGCCATTTCCGCCCGGGCCGCGACAGCGCGCCGCGCGAGGTCGCCGCAAGCGAAGGCTGGGCCGTCACCGGGATGATGGACCAGCACGCATACCTGCAGATCCCGCCGGGCGCGGACGTGAAGGTCGGCGACATGGTCGCGTTCGACATCTCGCATCCGTGCCTGACGTTCGACAAGTGGCGCCAGCTGCTCGTCCTCGATCCGCAGTTCCGCGTGACGGAAGTCGTCGAAACCTTCTTCTGACGCCAGCACGCGCCGCCTCGCCGCCGCGCGGGGCGGCCGTCACGCGCGCTTCAATCTGCCGGAGTACACTGCGCTTTCGTCCTCGGGGCCGCTTCCCCGCCGTAGCACCCGTCTGCCGCTCACGGCGCGAACGGCCCCTCAACGCTGTTCAATGGAGAAAGCCATGGCCGCGAAGAAGATCCTGTTCCTGACCGGCGATTTCGCCGAAGACTACGAAACGATGGTGCCGTTCCAGGCGCTGCAGGCCGTCGGCCATCACGTCGATGCAGTCTGCCCGGGCAAGCGCGCGGGCGACAAGGTCAAGACCGCGATCCACGATTTCGAAGGCGACCAGACCTACACCGAGAAGCCCGGCCACAACTTCACGCTGAACGCGACGTTCGACGACGTCGATGCGTCGGGCTACGACGCGCTCGCGATCGCGGGCGGCCGCGCGCCCGAATACCTGCGTCTCGATGCGAAGGTGATCGCGCTGGTGCGCGCGTTCGCGGAAGCCGGCAAGCCGATCGCCGCGATCTGCCATGCGGCGCAGCTGCTCGCGGCCGCCGACGTGATCCGTGGCAAGCGCATCTCGGCCTACCCGGCCTGCGCGCCCGAAGTGAAGCTCGCGGGCGGCGAATATGCGGACATTCCGGTCGATGCGGCCGTGACCGACGCGCCGTTCGTCACCGCGCCAGCGTGGCCCGCGCATCCCGCGTGGCTTGCGCAGTTCCTCGCGCTGCTGGGCACGCGCATCGAGCTGTGAACGAAGTTGAAATGAAATGAAGCGCCGGCCGGCGGCGGGTTCGTGCGACCCGTGTGCCGCGCCGGTCGCAACCGGCCGGCGGGGTGCGCCCCGCCGCGCCGCTTCCTGCCCTTCAGTGCGGTGCCGGCGTCGAGCCGACCTCCGCAATCCGCGACTCCAGCATCGCCAGCGCACCCGACAGTGCGGTCAGCACGTCATCCGGCAGTTGCGCCATCGTCTGTTCAAGGAACGCCTTGCGGCGCGGCAGGCACGCGTCGAATGCGGCACGGCCGGCGGCGGTCAGCGTGACGTTGGTCACGCGGTTGTCGCGTGCATCGGACGCGCGCTCGATCCAGCCGAGCGCGTCGAGCGATTTCAGCTGGCGAGTGAGCGCGCCCGGATCGATGCGCAGCACCTCGACAAGCTTCTTCTGCGACGAATGCCCGCCCATCGTGTGCAGCGCAACCATGATCCGCCAGCGCGGCATCGGCTGCCCGACGTGCGTTTCGAACGCGGTCATGAACGCGCGATACGTGCGTCCGAATTGCTGCAAGATCGCGACGCGGTCCTGTTCTTCCATGCGCTGATTTCTACTCGTTCAATCGGTGAATCGTTCAATCGGCCGCGACATGCGGCTCGATCTTGTGCCGCAGCGCGATCGGCGGCACACGGCGGCACTGCCACACCGACACCACGGCAACGACGGCCGCCATCGCGACACCCAGGTGGATCGCGCCGACCAGCGATTCGCGGGCGGCTTCCAGCAGCAGCGCGCCATTATGCCCGGCGCGGGTCAACTCCGCGACGAGTCCGCCTTGCGCCGCGCGGTCGATCAGGATCTGCGGATCGGCGAGCTGCGCATGCCACTGCAGCGCGTGGTCGCCCGCCAGCGCATCGCGCACGCCGCTCGAATACATCTGGTTGACGAGCGTGCCCGTCAGCGCAGTGCCAATCATCCCGCCGACCATCCGCAGCGACTGCAGCAGCGCGGTCGCGATACCGAGGTGCTCGCGGCCGGCCGTCTGCTGCGCGAACACGGTGAGGTTCGGCAGCACGAAACCGAGGCCGATGCCACCCGCGACCATCAGCGCCATCAGCACCCAGGTCGGCGTCGTGTGCGTCGCCACGACGATGCCTGCGCATGCGATCGCAAACAGTACGAAGCCGACGTGCAGCATCGCGTTCGGATTGCGGATGCGCGTGACGACGCGACCGTTCATGATGCTGCCGATCGTGATGAACACGACGAGCGGCGTGATCACGAGCCCCGCCTCCTTCGGCGACATCCCGAAGCCGCCCTGGAACAGCAGCGGCGCGTAGAACAGCAGCGAGAACATCGAGAAGCCGGCGAGGATCGCGAGCACGAACAGCGCCGACAGCGCGCGGTTGCCGAACATGTCGAACGGCAGAATCGGCTGCGCGCAGCGCTTTTCCCAATGCCACAAGCCGACGCCCGCGCCGACCGCGACAACCAGCAGCAGCGACGCCCAGCTCGCGACGCCGTACTTCGGCAGCCATTCGACGAACAGCTGCAGCGCGCCGAGCGACAGCGCGATCAGCAGCGCGCCGGGCCAGTCGAGCCGCATCTTGCGGTCGTGCTCGACATGCCGCAGGTGCGGCAGGTAGCGCCACACGAAGAACAACGACAGCAGGCCGACCGGCAGGTTCACGTAGAACACCGAACGCCAGCCGAACGACTGGGTCAGGAATCCGCCGAGCGACGGCCCGACCGCGTTCGCGATGCCGAATGCGGAACTCATCAGCACCTGCCAGCGCAGCCGCACGACGGAATCGGGAAACAGGTCGGGAATGCACGCGAACGCGGTGCCGACCAGCATCCCGCCGCCGATCCCCTGCAGGCCGCGCGCGAGCACCAGGTACAGCATGTCGTTCGCCATCCCGCACAGCACCGATGCGCCGGTGAACACGACGATCGACACGATCACGAACGGCTTGCGGCCGTAGTAGTCGCCGAGGCGGCCGAAAATCGGCACGGTAATCACGGAACTGAGCAGGTACGAGGTCGCGACCCACGCGTACAGGTCGAAGCCCCTCAGCTCGGCGACGATGGTCGGCAGCGCGGTGCCGACGACCGTCTGGTCGAGCGCGACGAGCATGGTGACGAACGAGATCCCGATCATCGCCAGCAGCGATTCGCGGAATGGCAGGACTTGCCCGCTCGAATGATGGGCGGCAGTATGGACGGCCATTTTTTGTTGATGCAACTTTTGACGAGTCAAGCAATCTCAAAATTCTAGCATGCCGGAGTAATCTAGGCTGGCGACGCTTCAACCCGGCCCGGCTGCCAAGGAGAACGATGGAACCGATTTCAATCACGCCTGCCGCGACGCTGTCGCCGGAAGACCAGGACGCACTGCGGCGCGCGAAGCAGGTGCTGGAAAGCCCGTCGCTGACGATGAAGCTGACGGGCGTGCTGGGTGCGCCGGTCGAGAAGATGATCGCGCGGCTGCCCGACTTCGCGACCGGCAAGATCAACGATGCGACGCAGCTCGCGCTGCGCAAGTGCCTGAACATCGCGCTGCGCACGCTCGGCAAGCCGCAGACGCCCGACGCGGAGCCGGACAAGCCGAGCAACCTGCTGCACAAGCTCGCGGTCGCGACGACCGGCGCGGCGGGTGGCGCGTTCGGCTTCCTCGCGCTGCCGGTCGAGCTGCCGGTGACGACCACGCTGATCTTCCGCTCGGTGTGCGACATCGCGCGCAGCGAGGGCGAGGACCTCGGCTCGGTGGATACGCAGTTGCAGTGTCTGGCCGTGCTCGGCATGGGCGGCAACCCGGACAAGCGGGAAGAGGACGCCGATCTCGGCTATTTCGTGCTGCGCGGCGCGCTCGCGCAGGCGATTTCGAAGGCGTCGTCGGACATCACGACGAAAGGGATCGCCGCGCACAGCTCGGCGGCGGTATTCAAGCTCGTGCAGACGGTGGCATCGCGCTTCTCGGTGCAGGTCACCGAACAGATGGCCGCGAAGTCGATCCCGGCGATCGGCGCGGTGCTCGGCGCGACCGTCAACACGCTGTTCATCGACCACTTTCAGCAGATGGCGCACGGCCACTTCACCGTGCGCCGGCTCGAGCGCAAGTACGGCTCGGTGGCCGTGAAGGCCGCGTATCAGGCGACCGACGGCTCGCCGGCGCGCTGAACCGCCCGCTCGACCGCGACGCGGCGCACGAACGCGGCCGCCCGGTCGAGCGCGTCGCGCGACTCCGGCACCATCGGCGTGTAGAGCTGCCACACGTGCGGCATGTCGGGCCACACCTCGATCTCCACCGGCACGCCGGCCGCCTTCGCGTTGTCGGCGGCGCGGCGCGAATCGTCGAGCAGCACCTCGGTGCTGCCAGCCTGGATGAACAGCGGCGGCAGCCCGGTGAAATCCGCATAGAGCGGCGACGCATACGGATGCGTCGCCGACTCGTCCCCCAGATACAGCTTCGCCGCCTTCGGCAGTGCCGCGGCCTCGAACATCGGGTCGCGGCCGTCGTTGCTGCGCATCGTGCCGCCGGTGCCGGCCAGGTCGGTCCACGGCGAGAATAGGATCGCACCGGCCGGCAACGGTTCGCCGCGATCGCGCAGCGCGACGAGCGTCGCGAGCGCGAGGCCGCCGCCCGCCGAATCGCCGCCGAACACGATCGACTCGGGCGGCGTGCCGAGTGCGAGCAGTTGCCGGTAGGCGGCCAGCGCATCGTCGAGCGCGGCCGGAAAGCGGTGCTCGGGCGCGAGCCGGTAGTCGAGCGAGAACGAGCGCACGCCCGCGCGCTTCGTGAGGCCGAACACGAGCGGCCGATGGGTTTTCGTCGAACAGAAGTAGTAACCGCCGCCGTGGAAATACAGCAGCGTGCGGCCGGGCCCGCGGGACGCGACCGCGTCGGTGCGCTCGAGCCATTCGCCGCGCAGCGGTGCGTCGCCGGGGCCGTAGCATTCGCGCAGCCGGTAGCCCGACGGCACGCGACGCGGCACGACCATTCTCAGGTCGGTGAAGCGCCGCGCACGGGCGGGATCGAGTACCGGGCGCGTGGTCTCGGGACGAAACTGCCAGCGCAGCAGCCAGCACGCGAACCTGCTTTGCCAACTCATCGAACACACTCCGTCATCGCAGTATGACGATGGTACGTGCGATCGCTGCCGCGCCGCTCGACGGGAGCCTCTACATCAAACGCCGGCGCCCGGTTCGCCGGCGTCAGTTCGCTGGCATCACCTGGCCGCGGATCTCGCCGGACGGATGGTCCTTCGTGTGCACGTTGAAGTACCACTTGCCGCCCATCAGGTCGGTCACCTGCGCGTCGGTGAGCTCCTTCGAGCCCTTGATCGGGCTCGCGAGCTCGTCCTTCGGGATCGGCACCTGCACGCCGGCGTTCTGGCCGACCGGCGCGGGCCCGTGGAAGTGCGCGGCGGTCACCGGCCCCGTGAGGTGTTCGTAAGTCACCGTCCACTGCAGCATGCGGGTGGCCGTGTCGTAGGTGGCGTTGACGGCGCCGGCGCCCTTCGTCGCGGTGGGCGGCACCTCGCTCGACGGCTGCAGGTTGGCGGACAGGCGCACCGTTTCGGCAGCGGCGCTGCCGGCGGCCAGCACGCCCGCGAGCAACGCCACCTGGAGCAAACGCAGCTTCGGCATGAATCCTCCTTGTACGACGTGGAGCGCCACCCGGACGGGGACGCTCCATGATGGTAGTCGATCGCCGCCGCTCCGGCAGCCTGCCGTAACCTGGAAGAGACCTTTGCAGCGAGCGCCCTGAATCCGCGCGCGGCCTTTCGCTACACTTCGTCTCACAGTTGCTTGTTTCCTTCGTCCGAAGGAGTCTGCGAGTATTCACGCGGCCATCCGGCCGCGTTTTTTTTGCCCGCACCGCACGGCACGCGGGTGATCGCGCATCACGCGCGATAACCGGGATCGATGCGATCGACGATCCGCTGCAACGCGTCGAACGCGTCCTGCCCCGCGCCGTGCTTCGGGTCGAAATTCAGCGAATCGCGCACGCAGCCCTCGAGCACGGGCGGCGCGATCGGCAATGCGTCGCCGATCGTGTGGGTCGCGACCTGTACCTCGCACGCGCGATTGAGCAGCCACATCAGCGAGAAGGTCTGCGCGAGCGTCGCGCCGATCGTCACGGGCCCGTGGTTGCGCAGCAGCAGCACGGGTCGCCCGCCGGCGCTCTCGACGATGCGCCGCCCTTCGTCGAGATGCACGGTGATGCCCTCGAAATCGTGATACGCGATCTTCCCGTATAGCTGCGCCGAATAGAAGTTCGAGAACGACAGTCCGTCGCGCGAGCAGCACACGGCCATCGTCGGCGTCGTATGCACGTGCATCACGCAGTGCGCGTCGGGCAGCGCCGCATGGATCGCGCTGTGGAACGTGAAGCCCGCCGGATTGATCGGCCAGTCGGAATGGCCGATCACGTTGCCGTCGATGTCGATCTTCACGAGGTTCGACGCACAAACCTCGCGGTAATGGAGCCCGAACGGGTTGATCAGGAAATGGCCGTCCTCACCCGGCACGCGCAGCGAGATATGGTTGTAGATCAGCTCGGTCCAGCCGAGATGGTCGAAGATCCGGTAGGCGGCCGCGAGCTGCACGCGCGCCTGCCATTCGGCTTCGGAGAAACGGGCGGGACGCGTAAACGGCTGGTTCGATACACGTTGCATGGGGCACTCCGGTTGCGGGCGAGCGCGACCGCGCGGGCGGCTGCGCGCATCGTCCATCGTCTCCTGGCGTCGCACGCGGCGCGCACGCGCATCCGGCGCGTACGGCGTGTGCAACTCGTGCGGCGCATCGTTCGGCACCGCCGCGACCCGCATTGCGCGAGCCGTCCGGCGACACCCTTCACGATACGAATATCGTTGCGCGCACAACCATATCACCTTTCCCCGCGCACCGGTATCGCGGGTTTGACCGGGGCCGTTCCGGCCCTTACAACTGGTCGTCGACCGGCAGCAGCATGAAGATGCCGGTCATCAGGTTGCGCATCAGCCCGGCATGCGGGTCGACGTGATAGGTGGTCGGCACGCCGTTGTCCGTGCCGGTCCACTGCAGCTCGGGCGTGCCGCCCGCCGGCGTCGCGAGGCTCACGCGATAGCTTTCGTCGGGCTGCGTCGCGCGCGCGAAGATCGCTGCCGCCTGCTGCGCGATCGTCGGACTGTGGATCACGAGCGCGAGCTCGGTGTTCAGGTGCGCGGAACGCGGATCGAGGTTCAGCGAGCCGATCACGAGGATCTTCCGGTCGATCACGTACGCCTTCGCATGCAGGCTCGCCCGTGAGCGCGAGCCGAACAGCCGCGGAGCCGGCTGCTCCGGCTGCGCCTTGAATTCGTACAGCTCGACGCCGTGCTGCAGCAGCGGCACGCGGTACGGCGCGTAGCCGGCCTGCACGGCAACCGCGTCGGTCGCGGCAAGCGAATTGGTCAGGATCGCCACGCGCACGCCGCGCGCGGTCGTGTCGCCGAGGATCTTCACACCCGCGTCGTGCGGCACGAAGTACGGCGAGAACGCGAGGAATTCCTGCTGTGCGCCGCGCGTCAGCTCGACGAGGCGCCGCATCGGCGGGCTCACGTACGCATCGGTCGGCCGCGCGACCTTGTCCGGCGCGTCGACCTTGAATTCGGCCGGCGCCCACACGAGCCCGAGTTCGTCGCGTGCGATCTGCCGCGCGAGCGGCGTCGCGTTCAGCGGCTTCGCGTTGTACGGGTCGGCGTTCTTGCGCCAGTGGTCGCGCAGTTCGTCGCGCATCGCGTCGAGATCCTTCGGATCGAACGTCTGATGATTCAGCACCCGCAGCGGATAGCTGCTCGCGCTCGCCCAGTAGTCGTCGAAGCTCTTCGAGACGTCGTTCGTCACAGGGCCGGCCGCGAGCACGTCGAGATCGCGGAACTGCAGCGTCGGGCTCGCGCTGAAGTATTCGTCGCCGAGGTTGCGGCCGCCGACGATCGCAAGCTGGTTGTCCGCGATCATCGCCTTGTTGTGCATCCGGCGCGTGAAGCTGTCGATCCGCGTGAAGAAGTTGGCCGTGCGCTCGACCATCCCGTACTGCGACGCGCCGAACGGGTTGAACACGCGGATCTCGATGTTCGGGTGCGTATTCAGCGCGGCCATTACGCGGTCGATATCATCGAAGTTCAGATCGTCGACCAGCATCCGCACGCGCACGCCGCGATCGGCCGCGTACAGCGCCGCGGCGAGCAGCAGCTTGCCGGTCGTGTCCTCGGTCGCGATGTAGTACTGCATGTCGAGCGTCTTCGTCGCCGCGCGCGCAAGCGCGATGCGCATCTGCAGCGCGGTCGCGCCGTCGGGCAGCAACCGGAAGCCCGACTGGCCCGGATGCGCGGCTTCAGGCGCGGCAAGCGCGTCGCGCAGCGGCGTCGCGGTATCGGCCGGCAACGCGTGCGAGACGGGACGATCGAGCGTGGTGGCAGGCGGATGCGTCGCGCAGGCGGCGACCAGCGACAGCAGCGCGCACACGGCGAACGCGCGGGCCGGGCGGCCGGCGGCGCGCCACGACAGCGCGACCGGCGCGCGCCGGATCAAGGACGTGAGCACGGCAAGCCTCCTCGTCAGACGGATCAATGGGTCGCAATCGCCGCGGCGCGCGGCTGACGGGCGGTTCCGGCCGATTCTAGTGGGCGCCCGATGAACCGGTCAAATCGCGCGGCCCGCGCATCCGGCGCAGCGCACGGCCACGCGCGCCGCCCGCGAAGCGCCGCTGGCCTGGCGGCCCGCGGTGGGCCGCCGCGCGGTCCTGCAGCGGCCATGGTCCAACCAATCTCACGATGCATCGCCGCTTTGCTCGAAGTGGCTGCGCACATAGTCGATATGGGTCTGCATCGCGGTACGCGCCTCCTCGGGCCGGTGCGCGCAGATCGCGTCGCAAACCACCCGGTGCTGCAGCAATAGCAACTCGGATGCCTGCTCGTCGTGCGTCGTCATCCCCGCGACATTGATCGTGATGTGCTCGCGCAGCATCCCGATCACGCTCGTGTGCAGGTGCAGGAACATCGTGTTGTGCGATGCGAGCGCGATCGCCTCGTGCAGCTTCGCATCGGTCGACGCCTCGACGGCCGCGTCGTCGTTCGCGTGCGCGGTTTCGAGTTCGCGCAGCAGCGCGCGGATCCGGCGCCGGTCGTTCGCGTCGGCGCGCAGCGCGGCGAAATACGCGGTCGCGCCTTCGAGCACGCGGCGGAATTCGAGGATGTCGTCGCGCAGCGCCGGATGGTCGGCGACGAGCTGACCCCAGGGTGACGCGATGCCCGCGCGCAACTGATCCGTCACGTACACGCCCGCGCCGCGCCGGCTCTGCAGCAGCCCGCGCGCGACGAGCCGCTGGGTCGCCTCGCGCACCGTATTGCGCGCGACGCCGTACTGCTGCGCGAGCACGCGCTCGGCCGGCAGCCGCGCGCCGGCCGGCCACGTGCCGTCGAGCAGCGCCGTCTCGATCTTGCGCATCACCACTTCGGTCCGGCCCCGTGCCGTCATCGCCGCCATCTTCGTGCCTCCATCCGGAATACCCGTCGCACCGATTGGCCCAACCAATTTGAGCTGCGGCGCCGTCGCGGGAATTATGCAGCGAAATCGTCGTCCCGCATGCGCATGCCGGGCCGTCGCACCTGGAGCGAGACATGAACGAAAGGCACTACCCCACCGCCGCCCCCGCACACGTCTATCTGTTCGCGACCTGCCTGGTCGACCTGTTCGTGCCCGAAGCCGGGCTCGATGCGGTCCGCCTGCTGGAACGCGAAGGCCTGACCGTCCACTATCCGCGCGGCCAGAGCTGCTGCGGACAGCCGGCCTACAGCAGCGGCAATCCCGACGAAGCACGCAACGTCGCGGCCGCGCAGCTCGACCTGTTCGCGCAGGCGTGGCCCGTGATCGTGCCGTCCGGCTCGTGCGCGGGCATGATCCGGCACCATTGGCCGGCCCTGTTCGCCGACGATCCCGTGCACGGCCCGAAAGCCCGCGCGATCGCGGAGCGCACCTACGAACTCGCCGAATTCCTCGTCCATGTGCTCGACGTGCGGCTCGACGGCATCACCGCGAACGCCGGCCCGGATGAGCGCGTAGTACTGCACACATCGTGCGCGGCGCGCCGCGAGATGGGCACGCGCGTGCACGGCGTCGCACTGGTCGACGCACTGCCGGGCGTCACGCGCATCGAGCACGAACGCGAATCGGAATGCTGCGGCTTCGGCGGCACGTTCTCGCTGAAGCATCCCGACATCTCCGGCGCGATGGTGCGCGACAAGGTCGCGTCTGCCTGTGCGACGGGCTGCGACCGGCTCGTATCGGCAGACTGCGGCTGCCTGCTCAACATCGGTCACGCGGCGACCAAGGCCGGCGCGGCGCTCCCCGTCGAGCATCTCGCGAGCTTCCTGTGGCGCCGCACGGCCGGTGCCGCGTCGCTGCGCGGAGACACGCAATGAGCGCGCGCGACGCAATCCTCGCACGCCTGCGCGCTGCCGCGCCCGGCGTCGCCACGAACGCCGCACCGGCGCTCGATGCACGCATCGACACGCATTACGCGGCGCGGCATGCGCCGGCCGTCCCCGACCCGCTGGTGCTCGCGCGGACGATGCAGGCCGCGCTCGCCGCGTCGCACGCCGAAGTCTGGTGCGCCACCGCCGATGCGTGGCCCGCGCAGCTTGCCGCGCGCCTGGCCAACGCCGGCGTACGCCGGCTGCTGCTCGACCCGGCCCGCCCCGAAGCCGCGGCGCTCGCGCGTGCGCTGCCCGACGCGGTCGCGCAGGTGCCGTTCGAACGGCCGATCGACGCGTGGAAGGCCGAACTGTTCGACACGATCGACGCGGGCTTCACCGTCGCGCGCTCGGGCATCGCGGCAACCGGCACCATCGTGCTCGCGCCCGATGCCGGCACGCCGCGCACGGTGTCGCTGGTGCCGCCGCTGCACGTCGCGCTCGTTCATGCGAACACGCTGCACGCGGACCTTCACGCAGCCGTGCACGCGGAGCGCTGGCACGCCGGCATGCCGACCAACGTCGTGCTGGTATCGGGCCCGTCGAAGACATCCGACATCCAGCAGACCCTCGCGTACGGCGCCCACGGCCCGCGCAACCTCTGGGTCGTGATCGTCACCGAACCGACCGCAACCGCCTGGGACCAACCGCAATGAGCGACCAACCGCTGCAATTCGTCGCCCCCGGCGACTTCAAGGCACGCGCGCGCGCCGCGCTCGACGATCCCGCGCTGCGCCGGAGCTTTCGCGGCGCGATGGACTTCCTGCAGGGCAAGCGCGCGACCCAGTTCCCCGACGACACCGAGCTGCAGCAGCTGCGCGATCTCGGCGAAGCCGTGCGGCAGCACGCGCTCGCGCAGCTGCCCACGCTGCTCGAGCGGCTGGAGGCGAAGCTCACCGCGGCCGGCGTGCACGTGCACTGGGCCGAGACGGCCGCCGACGCGAACGCGATCGTGCTCGGCATCGCGCAGGCGAACAAGGCGCGCCGCGTGATCAAGGGCAAGTCGATGGCGAGCGAGGAAATCGAGCTGAATCATTACCTCGCGGATCACGGCGTCGACTGCATCGAGTCCGACATGGGCGAGTTCATCGTGCAGCTCGCGGGCGAGAAGCCGTCGCACATCGTGATGCCGGCGATCCACAAGACGCGCGGCGACATCGCCGCACTCTTCGAGGAACACATCCCCGGCACGCGCTACACGGAGGACGTCGACGAGCTGATCCAGACCGGCCGGCGCGCGCTGCGCCGCGCGTTCGCGCAAGCCGACATCGGCCTGTCCGGCGTGAACTTCGCGGCGGCCGACACGGGCACGCTGTGGCTCGTCGAGAACGAGGGCAACGGCCGGCTGTCGACCACCGTACCCGACACGCATGTCGCGATCATGGGTATCGAGAAGGTCGTCGAGAAGCTCGAGCACATCGTGCCGCTGTCGAGCCTCCTGACGCGCTCGGCCACCGGCCAGGCGATCACGACCTACTTCAACCTGATCTCCGGCCCGCGGCGAGACGGCGAGCGCGACGGCCCGCGCGAACTGCATCTGGTGCTGCTCGACAACGGCCGCACGCAGGCCTACGCCGACGAACAGCTGCGCGCGACGCTGCAATGCATCCGCTGCGGCGCGTGCATGAACCACTGCCCCGTCTATACGCGCATCGGCGGCCACGCATACGGCACCACCTACCCGGGCCCGATCGGCAAGATCATCTCGCCGCACCTGCTCGGCCTCGACGCGACGGCCGACCTGCCGACCGCGTCGACACTGTGCGGCGCATGCGGCGAGGTGTGCCCCGTCAGGATTCCGATCCCGCAACTGCTCGTGCGGCTGCGCACCGAGGCGAACCGCAAGCCCGACGAAGCCGTCGCGCATCCGCTGCGCGGCCAGGGCGCGAACTACAACCGCGCGGAAGACCTCGTATGGCGCTTCTGGTCGGGCGCGTTCGCCCACCCGCGCGCCTATCGCGCGTTCCGCTGGACCGCGACCCGGCTGCGCGCGCTCACACCGGCAAGGCAAATGGGCTGGACGCAGCACCGCACGCCGCTCGAACCGGCGCCGCGCAGCCTGTCCGACCTGCTGCGCGCGCGCGGCCAGCCCGAATAGACCACCCCCGCTTTCAACCCGCACCGATAGAAATTCATGGAGGAGACAACCATGCAGGTTTGGCATCAGATCTACACGCCGCTCGGCAGCCTCGGGCTGTCGGCATTCGTCGCCGCAATTCCGATCATCTTCTTTTTCGTCGCGCTCGCCGCACTGCGGATGAAGGGGCACGTCGCCGCCGCGATCACGCTGCTGCTAGCGCTCGGCGTCGCGATCCTCGCGTACGGGATGCCCGTGCCGCAGGCGCTCGCGGCAGCCGGCTTCGGCTTCGCATATGGCCTGTGGCCGATCGCATGGATCATCGTCGCGGCCGTGTTCCTGTACAAGATCGTCGTGAAAACCGGCCAGTTCGACATCATCCGCGCGTCCGTGTTGTCGATCACCGACGACCAGCGCCTGCAGATGCTGCTGATCGGCTTCTCGTTCGGCGCGTTCCTCGAAGGTGCCGCCGGCTTCGGCGCGCCCGTCGCGATCACGGCCGCGCTGCTCGTCGGCCTCGGCTTCAGGCCGCTGCACGCGGCAGGATTGTGTCTGATTGCAAACACCGCACCGGTCGCATTCGGCGCGATGGGCATTCCGATCATCGTCGCCGGACAGGTGACGGGCATCGACGCGTTCCACATCGGCGCGATGGCCGGCCGCCAGTTGCCGCTGCTGTCGCTCGCGGTGCCGTTCTGGCTCGTATTCATGATGGACGGGCTGCGCGGCGTGCGGCAGACGTGGCCGGCCGCGCTCGTCGCGGGCGGCAGCTTCGCGATCACGCAGTACTTCACGTCGAACCATATCGGGCCCGAGCTGCCGGACATCACGTCGTCGCTCGTCAGCCTCGTGTCGCTTGCCGCGTTCCTGAAGGTCTGGCAGCCGAGCAGCGCGAAACAGGCGGCAGGCGGCCTTGTCGCGTCCGGCAGCGGCGCGGCGCTCGCGGGATTCGGCGCGGGTGGCAACGGGTCGGGTACGAGCCGCCAGGCGTCGCCGTACACGCTCGCGCAGACCGTGCGCGCGTGGTCGCCGTTCCTGATCCTGACGGCCGTCGTCACCGTGTGGAGCATCGCGCCGTTCAAGGCGCTGTTCGCCGCGCACGGCGCGCTCGCGTCGACCATCCTGAAGTTCCATGTGGCCGGCCTCGACCAGCTCGTCGTGAAGACCGCGCCGATCGCCGCGACGCCGAAGGCGCTCGAAGCGGTGCTGAAGATCGATCTCGTGTCGGCGGTGGGCAGCGCGATCCTCGTGACCGCGCTGATCTCGATGGCGCTGCTGCGGATGAAGCCGCGCGACGCGCTCGTCACGTTCGGCGAAACGCTGAAGGAACTCACGCGCCCGATCCTGTCGATCGGCCTCGTGCTCGCGTTCGCCTTCGTCGCGAACTATTCGGGGATGTCGTCGACGCTCGCGCTGATGCTGGCCGCGACCGGCGCCGCGTTCCCGTTCTTCTCGCCGTTCCTCGGCTGGCTCGGCGTGTTCCTGACCGGCTCGGACACGTCGTCGAACGCGCTGTTCTGTTCGCTGCAGCAAGCGACCGCGCACCAGCTCGGCGTGCCCGAGACGCTCGTGGTCGCCGCGAACACGACGGGCGGCGTGACCGCGAAGATGATCTCGCCGCAGTCGATCGCCGTGGCATGCGCGGCGACCGGCCTCGTCGGCAAGGAGTCCGAGCTGTTCCGCTTCACGGTGCGCCATAGCCTGCTGTTCGCGGTGATCGTCGGCCTGATCACGCTCGTGCAGGCCTACGTGCTGCCGGGGATGGTGCCGTAAGCGGCGCGGCCGTTTTCCGGTTCCCCGAAAAACGAAAACCCCACGCCCGAAAGAGCGTGGGGTTTCGTTCATCCCGGACGCCGGACGAAGCCGGCGCCTCGATCGGCGATCAGCTGCCCTTCGCGATGCGATCCTGGATGTGCTGCGCACGGCTCGCCGACGACGGGTGCGAGCTCATCATCGAGCTCTTGCCGCCATCGAGCTGCGCGAGTTTCTGGAACGCGGTGACGAGGCCCTTCTGGTTCATGCTCTTCTGCTTCATCAGGTCGAACGAGTAGTCGTCGGCCGCGCTCTCCTGCGTCTGCGAGAACTGCGCATTGATGAACTTTTCGGTGATGTCGCCGAGCTGCGAGCTCGTCAGGGCCGCGACGCCCGGCGATGCCGCGCCGGCCGCGCTGCGCGCCGCGCTGACCGCGTAGGCGGTCTGCATCGCCTTCTTCGAGTGGCCCAGCGCGACGTGGCCCATTTCATGGCCGATCACGCCGCGCAGTTCGTCGTCGCTCATCATGTCCATCAGGCCGCTGTACACGCGCACGCAGCCGTTGCCCATCGCCCACGCGTTGACGTCCTTGGTCATGTAGACCTTGTAGTTGATCTTCTGGCCGTTCAGCGTCATGTCGCCGAAGCCCTTCATCACCTTCGTCAGGCGCTTCGCATACGCGCTGTTCGGCGCGGCGATCTTCGATTCGGCGTCGCTCGACTTGCACGAGTCGTTCGACAGTGCCGCGATGTCGCCGTCCGACAGCGTCGCCGCCTTGAACAGGTTGGTCCCCGCCGACGTCAGGCTGTTCGCGTCGAGACTCTGCACGCCGCCGCATGCGCTCAACAGGAACGCCATGCCACACGCTGCCGCCGCTTTCTTGATATGCATCCCGGATCCCTCGGTAGTTGTATTTGGGAGCGGCGATTTTGCATAATCCGGCAGAAAATTACCAGATGTTTACATCAAATGACATTTTCATTACCGACCGAACCGGAATGAACGGCGAGATTGTTCAGCGAATTGATGACAACCGGACGATCAATCGCCGTGACCGTGCGACCGGCTGAACGCCGAACGCGACCGGCGCGTCAGCCGCCGCGCGACCAGCATCGGCAACCGCACCACGAAGCCGGCGAAGAGCCGCAGGTGCATCCACGCGAGCAGCGCGTTGTCGCGGCCATAGTGGAAATGCGACACCCCGCCCTCGTGCGCGCCGAAGTAGCGCACCGGCGCTTCGATGCGGATCGGCCGCACGCCGGCCCAGCACAGCCGCACGGCCGCTTCCGGATCGAAGTCGAAGCCGCGCATCCACGGCTGCCGATGCATGATCGCGGCGAGCGGCGCGACCGGATACACGCGAAAACCGTACAGCGAATCGCCGATCCCGGCCCACAGCGTCTCGAGGTCGGCCCATCCGTTCGACAGCCGCCGGCCCTGCACGCGCAACTGCGGCGCGCTCGCGTCGAACTTCGGCAGGCCCAGCACCATCGCGTCCGGGCTCGCCTGCGACGCTGCCATGAATTCGGGAATCAGGTCGGCCGGATGCTGGCCGTCGGAATCCATCGTCAGCACGTGCGTGAAGCCATTCGCGGCCGCCGCGTCGAGGCCGGCCAGCACCGCGGCGCCCTTGCCGCGGTTCTCCGGCAGCACGATCACGCGCAGCCCCGGGTCGCGCTCGGCCATCGCCTGCAGCCGCTCGGCGCTGCCGTCGGTGCTGCCGTCGACGACGACCCATACCGGATTCCACTGCGCGCGCGCGTTGCGCACGGTCGTGTCGACCTTGGCGCCCGGGTTGTAGCTCGGAATCAGCACGAGATGGGTGGATGAGGCGTGCATCTTGGACATGGGAACGGCCGATTGCGAAGACGATGATCCTGACAAAAGTTTATGACCTGCGGGCGACCGCCGACAGGCTTCGTCGACACCGCCCGCATGCGGCGACGATTCGCGCAGCGACAGGCCCGCGCGCTTCACGACAGTTGCTCCAGCGGATGGCCGGCGCTCGCCTCGATCTCGACCAGCAGATCGTCGCGGCACACGTCCGCGTGGACGAACAGCGCCTGCACGCCGGAGCCGGCCGCCGCGCGCAGCGCGCGTTCGATCGCGGCGAGCGCCGCGGCATCGCCGGCGTCGCGCACGTAGACGCGATAGCTCAGGTCGGCGAGCGTGAACGGGCCGTGCCCCTGCCGCGCGGCCTGCTCGAGGACCGCCGCCAGGTTCGCGATCGTCTCGCGCGTTTGTGCGACGACGTCGCCGCGATGCACGGTACGGTGCCCGACGATGCTGGCGGTACCCGACACGAACAGCAGCGGTGCCGCATCGCCGCCCGTCCATGCAGCCGCGCGCGCGAACGTCGGCGCACGCGGGCCGTACTCGGCCGGGTAGTGATACGCACTGACCTGGCGCGGGTTCTCGACCGGATCGGCCGGCGTGCGGCTCGCGATGAAATGGATCGCGAGCGGCGCGGCCGGCGGCCTATCGCCCGCAGCCGGCTCGACCGAACCGAGCGCGCAGGCGGCCGGCACGCCGCCCGTCAACGCGCGGCGGCACGCATCGAACGCGCGCTGCCGGCCGATATTGAACTGACGATAGCGCTCGATCCCGAACGCCTGCGCGTTGATCGCCGGTACGGTGTTCCAGATCCGCAGCGGATGCGGAAGCCCGAGCGTATCGAGCACGTCGAACAGCGCGCGGTAGGCCGCGTAGGTCGCCCGTTCGAGCGGCGTGCCGCCGTCGCGATCCACGTCGGCCGCTTCTTGCGTTTCCTGCACGACGATGCTGCCGAACACGAGCCCCGCCGCTTCGCTGTAGCGATACTGCAGCGCGCCGCGTCGCGCGCTGCGCAGGTCGTGCGCGCCGCACTGCCAGATTTCGCATACCGCACCGGCGCGTGCGTGGCCGCCGGCGTCGAGGAGTGCCATCGGCACCGGTGCGATCGGCAGGTCGGGCGCGGCCACGGCGAGCATGCGTGCCATCGCATCGGCCGGCGAGTCTGACGCGCCGATGCACACCGCACCCAGCGCGCCGGGAAACAGGTCGCCGAATGCGTCGCCTCGCTGCTGCGCATCGTGCAGCAGCGCAACGAGCCGCGCATGATCGATCCGGACGAGTCGCAGCGCACGGTTGCCGCAGTCTGCTGCGTGCGAGAGGCCCGCATGCGATGCGGCGGGCGCGGCGGCCATGTGTCCATGCGCGACCGCGGTCGTGGCGGACGACAGGGAACACGTTCGCCGTTCGGCGTCGACTGGATGCACTGACACTTCGATTTCCTCACTATGCGGCGCAGGCTCGCGGCACCGCGGCCGCGCGCCGCGTTGCGCGCCGTTGCTTCGGCTCAAGCCGACGCTGCGCGCGTCGTCATGCAAGCCCGCCGTTGACGGACAGCACCTGCCCCGTCACATACGCGGCCGCATCGGATACCAGATACGCGACCATCGCCGCGACTTCGTCGGGCCGGCCCGCGCGCTGCGCGGGCACGAGCTGCTTGATCCGTTCGGCCGGAAACGCGTGTTCGGCCATCGGCGATTCGATGATGCCGGGCGCGACCGCGTTCACCGTGATGCCGCGCGACGCGAGCTCCAGCGACAGCGACTTCGTCGCGCCGATCAGCCCCGCCTTCGCGGCAGCGTAATTGACCTGTCCGCGATTGCCGGTCACGCCGGCGACCGACGCGATGTTGACGATCCGACCGCGTCGCGTGCGGATCATCGGCAGCAAGAGCGGCTGCGTGACGTTGAAAAAACCGTTGAGCGTCACGTCGATCACGCTCTGCCATTGCCGGCGCGACATGCCGGCCATCGGCGCGTCGTCGTGAATACCCGCGTTGTTGACGAGGATCTGCACCGGCGCGTCGTCGATGAACGGCGCGAGCGCGGCGAGCGTCGCATCGGCATCGGTCACGTCGAACGCGATCGCATGCGCGGTGCCGCCGGCCGCGACGATCTGCTGCGCGACAGCTTGCGCCTGCGCGAGACTCCGGTTCGCGTGCACCCAGACTTCGTGGCCGGCCTGCGCGAGCGTCGTGCAGATCGCCTGCCCGAGTGCGCCGCTGCCGCCCGTTACGAGCGCCCGCATCGAATGGCTCCGTTCATCGCGTTTCACCTCGATCGACGCGGCGGCGTATCGTCCAGCGACCGCCGCCGCATGCCGTAATCCTCCGCGTGCCGCGTCGCGCCCGTGCGCGCCGCCGTCACTTCGTGCGATGCGCGGCGACGTATTCGGCAAGCGCGCCGAGCGTCGCGAAGATCTTCTGGTTGTCCGGATTGTCCGAGCGCAGCTCGAAGCCATACTTCTTCGAGATCAGCAGCGCGATTTCCAGGATGTCGATGGAGTCGAGCCCGAAGCCCTCGCCGTACAGCGGGGTCCCGGCCGTCACCGTGTCGAGCGGGACGTCTTCGAGATTCAGTTCGCCGATGATCAGCGAGGCGAGCTCTTGTTCCAGTTCGTTCATCATGCTTGCGGGCAGGCGGCCCATGGCAGCGGGAGGCGCCCGGAAACGGCAACCGCGGTGCACGCCCGGCGCGTGCGAAACGCGCGCGAATCTCCGTCCCTCCGGCGTCTGCCGGCTTCCCCGCCTGCGTTATTGGGGATCATTTGTAAAAGTTACGCGGATTCTAGACGATGGGTATCGGCGCGTATACCGCGAATGGTTACAGACTGAAGGGCCCCGGCCGCGGCCGGTTTCGGGACCCGATCGCAGCAGACGCTTGAGCCGCTTCGGATGGAAATGGATCGCCGCCGCGAAAGCTTCAGTGCGCTGCCATACATTCGGTTACAAAACCCGGCTGCACCCACCTCGAACCGCCGCGCCGGGGCCCTAAAATGAGCGTGCACGACAGCCGGCCGGAACACGTGTCCCGGCCGCCATTCATCTGATGTTTGACAGCCCGACCAACGCGTCCGGCCCCCGATCCGCCCGATGTTTCCAGCAGCCATGCCGCGCCCGTTCGATTGCCTCGCCCCGGTTTGCCCGCCCGATCGCCGCCGTGCCGCGGCGGCCGGCGGCAACGCGCGCCCATGTCGCGCGCCCGGAGCGCCGCGATGAGCGCGCCGCTCGGCATCGCGCGCGGCGTCGGCGCGCTTGCCGCGGTGGCGGCGTACCAGATCGGCGCGCATTACGCGGCCGCGACGCCCGGCGCGCACGGCTTCGGCCTCGCGATGGCGCTCGTGCCACCGCTGCTGCTCGCGCTCGGCGCGGCGCTGCGCTCGCCGCGGCGTGCATGGCTCGTGCCGGCGTGGCTGCTGGCCGCCGTCGCGCTGTGGGCCGCGCGCATCCCGCTCGCGCGCCATTTCGAATGGGGCCTGTATCTGGAACATGCGAGCTTCAACCTCGCGATGGCGCTGCTGTTCGGCCGCACGCTCGCGGCCGGCCAGGTGCCGCTCTGCACGCGTTTCGCAACGATGATCCACGGCTCGATCACGCCGGCCGTCGCGCGCTACACGCGGCGCATCACGCTCGCGTGGACGCTGTTCTTCGTCGCGATCGCCGCCGTGTCGACGCTGATGTTCGCGACCGCGCCGATCGTCGCGTGGTCGACGTTCGCAAACTACCTGTCGCTGCCGCTCGTCGCCGTGATGTTCGCCGCCGAGCATGCGTACCGGCGCTTCGCGCTGCCGCACGATGCAAGCCCGCGGATGGTCGATGCGGTGCGCGCGTACCGCGCGTCGACGCAGCCGTCACGATGAATTCACAGCTGGCGCGGCGCCGCATCGCGGCCGCGCCGGCAACCGCTTCCCGCTTTAGCCGATTTATGCCGACTCACCCGCTGGTATTCCATTCCTCGCCGGACCAGACGATCGCCTGGCGCGACGGCACGCCCGTCACCGTGCGTGCGTTCGTCGCCGACGTCGCGCGCGTGGCCGCCGCGCTGCCCGCCGGCGGCCACGTGTTCAACGTGTGTCGCGACCGCTACCGCTTCGCGGTCAGCCTGTGCGCGGCACTCGTCGCCGGCAGGATCAGCCTGCTGCCGTCGACGCATACCCCGGAGATGGTGCGCCAGCTCGCGTCGTTCGCACCGGACGCGTTCTGCCTGCACGACGCGCCGGACTGCACGATCGACCTGCCGCGCTTCGCGTATCCGGACGCCGCCGCGGGCGACCTCCCCGACGACGCACCGTGCGTGGTGCCGCAGATCGACGCGGCGCGGATCATGGCGTACGTGTTCACGTCGGGCTCGACCGGCGCGCCGGTGCCGCACCGCAAGACCTGGGGCTTCCTGGTCGGCTGCGTGCGTGCGGCGG
The DNA here is from genome assembly GCF_003857965.1 of Burkholderia sp. Bp9031. Taxonomy (NCBI): domain Bacteria; kingdom Pseudomonadati; phylum Pseudomonadota; class Betaproteobacteria; order Burkholderiales; family Burkholderiaceae; genus Burkholderia; species Burkholderia sp. Bp9031. Next base: position 10,732 of record NZ_QTPW01000009.1, on the reverse strand, counting down.
CCGACCGCCTCGGCCTGCTCGACGGCCGCGCGGCGACGCTGATCGGCACCGTGCCCGCGCAGCACATGTACGGCTTCGAATCGACGGTGCTGCTCGCGCTGATCGGCGGCCTCGCGTTCAGCAACCGCCAGCCGTTCTACCCGGTCGACATTCGCGACGAACTCGACGCGATCCCGCAGCCGCGCGTGCTCGTCACGTCGCCGATCCACCTGCGCGCACTGCTGTCGGCCGGCCACGCGCTGCCGCCGGCCGCGCTCGTGCTGTCGGCCACCGCGCCGCTGTCGGAAAAACTCGCGTGCGAAGCCGAGGCCGCGCTCGACGCGCCGCTCGTCGAGATCTACGGCAGCACCGAGACCGGCCAGATCGCAACGCGCCGCACGTCGCAGGGCGCGACGTGGCAGCTGTTTCCGGACATCCGGCTCGATGCACGCGATGCGCATGACGCGCCGGACCGCGACGCCGCGGGCGACGACGGCGGCCCGACCGTGTGGGCGTCGGGCGGACACGTCGAGACGCCCGTGCCGATGGGCGACGCGCTCGAGCTGCTCGGCGACGGCCGGTTCCTGCTGCACGGCCGCAAGGCGGACCTCGTCAACATCGCCGGCAAGCGCACGTCGCTCGCCTATCTGAATCATCAGCTGAACGCGATCGCCGGCGTCGTCGACGGCGTGTTCTTCATGCCGGACGAAGCCGCACCGGCCGACGCCGATGCGGCCCGCGAACCGGTCACGCGCCTCGTCGCGCTCGTGGTCACACCGACGCTCGCCGCGGCCGATCTGCAGCGCGCGCTGCGCGAACGGATCGATCCCGCGTTCATGCCGCGTCCGCTCGTGTTCGTCGACGCACTGCCGCGCAACGAAACGGGCAAGCTGCCGCGTGACGTGCTCGCCGCGCTCGTCGCACGGCACACGCGCGTCGCCGCGGCCGACTTGCCCGATCGCGGCGAAACGGATGCGCCGCTCGCGTTCACGATTCCCGCCGATCACCCGGCGCTGCCCGGTCATTTCCCCGGTCATCCGATCGTGCCGGGTGTCGTGCTGCTCGATCACGCGATCGCCGCACTTGGCGCGTCGCTGAATCGCCCGCTCGATACCTGGCGCCTGGCTTCCGCGAAATTCCTGAGCCCGGTCGCGCCCGGCGAACCGCTCGATCTCGCGTTCGATGCGGCGGCCGGCGGTTCGATTCGCTTCACGCTGCGCGCCGGCGCACGCGAGGTCGCGACCGGCGTGCTGTCCGCGCCGCCGGCCGCACCGGACGGCGCGCAGCCATGAAGCGCACCGCGTGGGCCGAGCGCCAGGAACGCAGCAACGCGGCGTTGCTGCGTGCGATGACCTGGATCTCGCTGCGTTTCGGCCGGCGGCCGTCGCGCGTCGTGCTGCACGCCATCGCGATCTACTTCGTGCTGTTCTCGCCGGTCGCCTGCGCGGCGTCGCGCGACTACCTGCGCCGCGTGCTCGGCCGTCCCGCGCGCTGGCGCGACGTGTACCGGCACGTGTTCACGTTCGCGGCGACGATCCACGACCGCATCTACCTGATGAACGGCCGCTTCGACCTGTTCGACATCCGGCTGCACGGCGAAACGCGCGTCGACGACGCGCTCGCCGGCGGACGTGGCGCATTCCTGATGGGCGCACACCTCGGCAGCTTCGAAGTCGTGCGTGCGATCGGCCGCACGCGTCCGGACCTGCGCGTCGTCGTCACGATGTTCGAAGAGAACGCGCGCAAGATCAACGCGACGCTCGCCGCCGTGAATCCGGCCGCGAAGCCGGAAGTGATTCCGCTCGGGCAGGTCGACTCGATGCTGAAGGTGCGCGAGCGTCTCGACGCGAACTGCATGGTCGGGATGCTCGCCGACCGCACGCTGCTCGACGACGCGGCCGCGTCGCTGCGGCGGCTGCCGCTGCTCGGCACGCCGGCCGCGTTCCCGCTCGGGCCGCTGTACATGGCCGCGATGCTGCGGCGCCCGGTGCTGTTCATGACGGGCCTCTATCGCGACGGCAACCGCTACGATGTGCACTTCGAGACGCTCGCCGATTTCTCCGGCGTGAGTCGCGACACGCGCGCGGCGGCCGTCGACGCGGCGCTCGCGCGCTACGTCGCGCTGCTCGAGCGGTACTGTCGCGCGGCACCGTACAACTGGTTCAACTATTTCGATTTCTGGCAAACCAGCGAGGCTGCCGCGCGCCGCGACGATGCGCGTGCGTGCACCGACCTGTCCGCCACGAGGGATTCCGACGCATGACCGCCGTTCGCCGCTTTTTGCCGATGTTCTTGCCGATGCTCCCGCTGTCGTCCCCGCTCGCGCTGCGCCGCGCCGCGCGCATGTTCGCCGTCACGACCGCCGTCGCGCTCGCCCTGCCCGCGCAGGCGGCAGACACCGGTTCGGCGTGGACCCTCGACCGGCTGATGTCGGCGCTCGCGCAGCACAAGTCCGGACGCGCGACGTTCACCGAAACGAAGACGCTGTCGATCGCCACGCAACCGGTCGAATCGTCGGGCGAGCTGGTGTTCGTCGCGCCCGACCATCTCGAGAAGCACACGCTGAACCCGAAGCCCGAACATCTCGTCGTCGACGGTGACATGCTCACGGTCGAGCGCAACAACCGCAAATACACGCTCGCGCTCGCCCGATATCCGGAGCTCGGCGCGTTCATCGACAGCATTCGCGCGACGCTCGCCGGCAACCGCTACGCGCTCGAGCAGGTCTACAAGGTCGCGCTCGCCGGTCGCGGCGACGACTGGACGCTGACGCTCACGCCGCTCGACTCGCGAATGCTGAAGGTCGTCAGCACGATCACGCTCGAAGGCTCGCGCGACGTGTTGCGCAGTGTCGCGATCCGGCAGGCCGACGGCGACCATTCGATGATGCGCCTGCAACCCGTCCCGGCGAACTGATGGACGAACGCACCCGGCCGCCCGCATCCGTCACGCAGCGCCTGCCCGCATTGCGGCAGCGCGCCGTGCTCGTGTGGCTGCTCGCGCTCGTCGCATGCGGGATCGCGATCGCCCGCGCGAATTTCATGGCCGACCTGTCCGCGTTCCTGCCGCGCGCGCCGAGCGCCGGGCAGCGCGTGCTCGTCGATCAACTGCGCGACGGCATCGTGTCGCGGCTGATCCTCGTCGCGATCGACGGCGGCGATGCGGCCACGCGTGCCGCGCTGTCGCGGCGCGTCGCCGGCACGCTGCGCGCCGACCGGCAATTCTCGGCGATCAACAACGGCGAGGCCGTGAACGACGCGCGCGACCAACAATTTGTGTTCGACCATCGCTACCTGCTGAGCCCGGCCGTCACGCCGCAGCGCTTCAGCGCGGACGGCCTGCACCAGGCGCTCGGCGACAGCCTCGACCTGCTGAGCTCGTCGGCGGGCCTCGTCGCGAAGGCGATGCTGCCGCGCGACCCGACCGGCGAAGTGGCCGCGCTCGTCGATCGGCTCGACAGCGGCGCGCAGCCCGCGATGCGCGACGGCGTGTGGGCGTCGCGCGACGGCACGCGCGCGGTGCTCGTCGTGCAGACGGCCGCTGCCGGCGCCGATACCGACGCGCAGGCCCGCGCGATCGACGCGGTGCGCCGCGCGTTCTCCGCCGCGGCGCAGACGCTGCCGAACCCGGCCGCGTACACGCTCGCGATGACGGGCCCCGGCGTGTTCTCGGTCGACACGCGCGACACGATCCGGCACGACGTCGAGCGGCTGTCGACGGCAAGCGTCGTGCTGATCATCGCACTGCTGCTGACGCTGTACCGCTCGCCGCGCACGCTCGCGCTGGGGCTGCTGCCGGTGCTGACCGGCATCGCGGCCGGGATCGCGGCGGTCAGCGTCGCGTTCGGCACGGTGCACGGGCTGACGCTCGGCTTCGGTACGACGCTGATCGGAGAAGCCGTCGACTATTCGATCTACCTGTTCGTGCAATCGGCGCAGGCCAGCTCGCGCGGCGCCACGCGGCCCGCCGACGCGACGCGCGCGTGGCTCGCCGCGTACTGGCCGACGATCCGGCTCGGCGTGCTGACGTCCGTGTGCGGTTTCGCGTCGATGCTGTTCTCCGGCTTTCCGGGCCTCGTGCAGCTCGGGTTGTATTCGATCGTCGGGCTGACGGCCGCCGCGCTCGTCACGCGCTTCGTGCTGCCGCACCTGCGCGGCGAGGACGTCGCGATTCGCGACGTGTCGCGCGTCGGCGCGGTGCTCGCGCGGGCGGCCGCTGCGGCGCCGCGGCTGCGCTGGCCGCTCGCCGTGCTCGTACTCGCCGCATGCGCGACGCTCGTGCTGCATCGCGACGGTCTGTGGAGCCGCGAGCTCGCCGCGCTCAGCCCCGTTCCCGCCCGCGCGCAGGCACTCGACGCGCGCCTTCGCGCCGATGTCGGCGCACCGGACGTGCGCTACCTCGTCGTGATTTCGGCGCCGACCGAACAGGCTGCGCTCGAGCGCGCCGAGCAGGTCGCCGCGCAATTGCAGCCGCTCGTCGATCGCGGTGCGCTCGCGGGCTTCGAAAGTCCCGCGCGCTACCTGCCGAGCGACGCCGCGCAGCGCGCGCGCCAGGCGAGCCTGCCGGATGCGGACGTGCTTGCCGCGCGCATGCGCGCGGCCGTCGCGAACCAGCCGATCTCGGTCAGGCCCGAGCTGTTCGCACCGTTCATCGCCGATGTCGAGGCCGCGCGCCACGCGCCGCTGCTCACGCGTGCGGACCTGCGCGGCACGTCGATGGCGCTCGCCGTCGACGCGCTGCTGACCGAGCGCGCGGGCCGCTGGAGCGCCATGCTGCCGCTGCGCGCGCCGGATGCCGCACGCAGCGCGTCGGCGGCAGCGCCTGCGCTCGACGCCGCACCGATCCGCGCGGCCGTCGCGCGCGCCGGCGTACCCGACGCGCTGTTCGTCGACATGAAGGCCGAGGCCGACCGCCTGTACGTGAACTACGTGCACGAGGACATCCGGCTGTCGCTAGCAGGTTTCGCGGCGATCGCCGTGCTGCTGCTGATCGCGCTGCGCTCGCCGCGCCGCGTCGTGCGCGCGCTCGCGCCGCTCATCGCGGCCGTGCTCGTGGTGACGGCCGGCTTCGCGCTCGCCGGCGTGCAGCTGACGATCCTGCACCTCGTCGGGATGCTGCTGATCGTCGCGGTCGGCTCGAACTACGCGCTGTTCTTCTGCAAGCGCGACGCCGCGCAACCGGTCACACCGTACACGCTCGTGTCGCTGCTGATCGCGAACCTCGCGACAGTCGCCGGCTTCGGCCTGCTCGCGTTGTCGCGCGTGCCGCTGCTCGAAACCTTCGGGCTGACGGTCGGCCCCGGCGCGATGCTCGCGCTCGCGTTCGCGGCGATCCTCGCGCCGCGCGCCGCGGCCGCGAGCCGCCCGCATCGTGATCCGACGGGAGGTCGCGCATGAACGCGCCATCGTCCGCCCCGCCACGGCAGCCCGGCGATCCGCGCCGCTGGAAGCCAACGCCGCTGATCGCGGGCACGGCCGCGCTGCACGCGCTCGCGCTCGCGGCCGTCGTCGCGCGGCCGGCCGCCTGGCCGTGGGCCGCCGGCGGCGTGGTCGCGTCGCATCTCGCGCTGACGGCCGCCGGCCTGTGGCCGCGCAGCGCGCTGCTCGGACCGAACTGGACGCGCCTGCCGACAGGTGCCGGCCGCCGGATCGCGCTGACGATCGACGATGGCCCGGACCCCGACGTCACGCCGCGCGTGCTCGACCTGCTCGATCGTTACGATGCGCGCGCCACGTTCTTCTGCATCGGCGATCTCGCGCGCCGCCACCCTCAGTGGATCGAAGCGATCGTCGCGCGCGGTCACGCGGTCGAGAATCACAGTCAGCGGCACCGGCATACGTTCTCGCTGTCGGGCCCCGCCGCGCTGCGGCGCGAAATCACGGCCGCGCAGCAGACGCTGACCGAGATCGCCGGCACGCGCCCGCGCTTCTTCCGCGCGCCGGCCGGCCTGCGCAATCCGTTTCTCGAGCCGGTGCTCTGCGAGCTCGGCCTGCAGCTCGCGAGCTGGACGCGCCGCGGCTTCGACACGCGCGCACACGATGCGGACACGGTCACGCGCCGCCTGCTGAACGGCCTGGCGCCGCGCGACATCCTGCTGGTGCACGACGGCCACGCGGCGCGCGATGCGCGCGGCGAACCGGTCGTGCTCGACGTGCTCCCGGCGCTGCTGCGCGCGGCCGCCGATGCGCAGTTGCAGTGGACCACACTGCGCGCCGCGCTCGCGCCGGAGCCACCCGCACCGCCCGGCCGGTCGGGCATGCCGGTCACCCCGTTTGATAAAATCTGACCATGCCCGACGCGCCCGCCAGCCCCGCTGCGGCGCCCGTTCCGGCCACCGGATGCGACCCTCGTGAAACCTCTCCTGCTCTCGCACTTCACCGCCACCAGCTGCATCGGCCGCGGCCTCGACGCGACCCTCGGCGCGCTGCGCCACGCGCGTGGCGGGCTCACGCCGTGCGACTTCGAGCGCGCCGAGCTCGACACCTGGATCGGCTCGGTGGACGGGGTCGATGCACAGTCCGTGCGCGCGGATCTCGCCGACTTCGACTGCCGCAACAACCGCCTCGCGCAACTCGCCCTCGTCCAGGACGGTTTCGACGCGCGCGTCGCGACGGCCGTGTCGCGCTACGGCGCTGCGCGCATCGGCGTGTTCGTCGGCACGAGCACGTCCGGCATCCTCGAGACCGAACGCGCATACGAGCAGCGCGATCCGGCGAGCGGCGCGCTGCCTGCCGGGTTTCGCTATGCGCACACGCACAATCCGTATTCGCCGGCCGCGTTCGTGCGCGCGTATTTCGCGCTGCGCGGGCCCGCGATGGCGATCTCGTCCGCGTGCTCGTCCGGCGCGAAGGTATTCGGCTCCGCGCGCCGGATGATCGAAGCGGGGCTGATCGATGCGGCCGTGGTCGGCGGCGTCGATTCGCTGTGCCTGACGACGCTGTACGGCTTCAATTCGCTCGAACTGCTGTCGCGCCGGCCGTGCCGTCCGTTCGACGTCGCGCGCGACGGCATCTCGATCGGCGAAGCCGCGGCGTTCGCGCTGCTCGAACGCGTGCCGGATGCGCCCGCCGTGCTCGACGACGACGCGATCCTGCTGCTCGGCATCGGCGAGTCGAGCGATGCGCACCACATGTCGTCGCCGCATCCGGAAGGGCTCGGCGCGCGCATCGCGATCGAACAGGCGCTTGCATCGGCCGGCCTCGATGCAAGCGACATCGACTACGTGAACCTGCACGGCACCGCGACGCCCAGCAACGATGCCGCCGAAAGCCGCGCCGTGGGCGCGCTGCTCGCGCGCACGCCGTGCAGTTCGACGAAGGGCGCGACCGGCCACACGCTCGGCGCCGCCGGTGCGCTCGAAGCGGTCGTCGCCGCGCTCGCGCTGCGCGAGCAGTTCGTGCCGGCCGGCGTCAATACCACGCAGCCCGACCCCGCGCTTGCCGCCGACTACGTGCTCGCGAGCCGCGACGCGCGCGTGCGAGCGGTCCTGTCCAATTCGTTCGGCTTCGGCGGCACGAATTGCAGCCTGATCCTCGGCCGCGCCGAGCACGCCCGCCGGGAGCCGACATGACACTCACCGCCTTCATCGAAAGCGTCGGCCTCGTCGGGCCGGGACTGAACGACTGGCCGCATGCGGCCGACGTGCTCACGGGCCGCGCGGCCTATGCGAGCGCGCGCACCGTGCTGCCGCCGCCAGCCGGCCTGCCGCCGGCCGAGCGCCGCCGCACGGGCCCCGTCGTGCGCGTCGCGCTCGCGGTCGGGCTCGAAGCGGCGGCCGCGAGCGGGCGCGATGCCGCCACGCTCGCGACCGTGTTCAGCGCGTCCGGCGGCGACGGCCAGAACTGCCACGCGATCTGCGAAACCCTCGCCGGCGAGGATCGCCACCTGTCGCCCACGCGCTTTCACAACTCCGTGCACAACGCACCGGCCGGCTACTGGAGCATCGCGACCCGCGCGATGGCGACGTCGAACGTGCTATGCGCGCACGACGGCAGCTTTGCCGCGGGCCTGCTCGAGAGCCTGTGCCAGGTGGCGGTCGATCGCGTGCCGAGCCTGCTGATCGCCTACGACACCGACTATCCGGAGCCGCTGCGCGCGGTGCGGCCGATCGTCGACGCATTCGGCGTCGCGCTCGTGCTCGTTCCCGACGCCAGCGAACGCACGCTCGCGCGCATCGACGTGCAGCTCACCGACGCGCCGGCGACGACGCTCGCGAACCGCGAACTCGACGCGCTGCGCACCGGTAATCCGGCCGCGCGCGCGCTGCCGCTGCTCGACGCGCTCGCCGCGCGGCGTGCGACGCGCGTCGTGCTCGACTATCTGGACGATGCGCGCGTGCAGGTCGATATCGCGCTGCCGGATGCCGCCGCGGAGCACACGCGATGAGCGCGCCCGTCTCGACGCCGATGCCGCCGCCGACAGCGACGCTCGATCGCGCATGGATCGCTGCGCACATTCCGCACGACGGCACGATGTGCGTGCTCGATCGAGTCGAAGCATGGGATGCCGCGCACATCCGCTGCAGCGCGACGAGCCACCGCGATCCGCACAATCCGCTGCGTTCGCGCGGCCGGCTCGCGTCGGTCTGCGGGATCGAATATGCGGCGCAGGCGATGGCCGTGCACGGCGCGCTGCTCGGTGCGCAACAGGCGCAGACGGAACAGGTGCGGCCGCGCGCCGGCTATCTCGCGAGCGTGCGCAACGTGGAGGCGTTCGTCGATCGGCTCGACACGTTCTCGCTACCGCTGATCGTCGACGCCGAGCGTATCAGCGGCGACGATCGCTCCGTGCTGTACGGCTTCGCGCTGCGCTGCGGCGAGCGCGTGCTGCTCAGCGGCCGCGCCGCGGTGATGCTCGATGCATCGGCGGCCGGCGCACTCGTTCCGCCGCCTGCGGGCCGCGCGGATTCCCGATGAATGAGCCCCAAGGAAACCACGTCGTGAAAGCACGTCAGTTCATTTGCACCGCGTTCGTTCTCGCGCTGATCAGCCCGATCGCGCACGCGGACATGTCGGAAGTGAAGCAGGACATCAAGCGCGATTCGAAGGAAGCCGCGCACAAGACCGGCGAGGCAGCGCGCAGCTTCGGTCATGCGACCGCGAGCGCCGCGAAGACGGTCGGCCACGGCATCGCGCATGCGTCGCGCGAGGGCTGGGATGCCACCAAGCGCACGACGAAGCGGATCTTCCACAAGAACGATTCGGGCGGCGGCTCGGAGAAGAGCGGCGATTGAGCGTGAGCGGCCCGCGCACCGCAGACGGAATGCCGGGGATGCGGCACGACGCGTGAGCGCGCCGATGCCGCACCGCCACCGTCAGCGCGCGCGGCCGCGCGAGCGACGCGCCGGCCCCCGCGTGAAACACCTGCCGTACGCGACCAGCCAGCAATCGCGATGATCGAAGTTTCGCAGCAGCCGTGCGCGGCGCCGCTCGAGCCAGTGAAGCACGATCGCCATCGTCAGCGCGACAGCCAGCGCCGAGCCGCCGATCACGAGTCCCATCCAGGTTTCACCCATGCCTCCTCCGGAATGCGAGGCCGGTGCGGCGCGCCTGCCGCGACACGGTGGCCGGACCGCGGGCGCACACGGCCCGCCGCCTGTGCGGCGAACCTGCGTCCGTAACCCGTCACCGCGCCCGCGCGCCGCTCCGGCGCTGGATACAGCGGGGAGCACGGCCCGGACGCGCGCGAACGCCGCCCGGGCCGCCGCGCGTCAGTGCATGTGCTGGCCGCCGTTGATCGCGATGTTGGAGCCCGTCACGAAGCCGGCCTCCTCCGAGCACAGATACGCGACCAGCGCCGCGACTTCCTCGGGTTGACCGAGCCGTCCCGCCGGAATCTGCGGAAGGATCTTCGTATCGAGGATGTCCTGCGGGATTGCCGTCACCATCTTCGTCGCGAGATAGCCCGGCGACACCGTGTTCACCGTCACGCCCTTGCGTGCGATCTCGAGCGCGAGCGATTTCGTGAAGCCGTGCATGCCGGCCTTCGCGGCCGCGTAGTTGGTCTGGCCGACCGAACCCTTCGAGCCGTTGACCGATGCGATGTTGACGATGCGTCCCCAGCCACGCTCGACCATGCCGTCGCAGACCGGCTTCGTCATGTTGAATACGGAATCGAGGTTGGTGCGGATCACCGCATCCCAGTTGACCTTGTCGAGCTTGCGCAGCGTCATGTCGCGCGTGATGCCGGCGTTGTTCACCAGGATGTCGACCGGACCGACTTCCCGGACGATCTTCTCGATGCACTGCTGGCACGAATCGTGATCGGCCACGTCCACCGGATATGCGTGGAATTCGCGGCCGGCCGCATGCATCTCGGTCAGCCAGCGATCCGCGCCGGTGTTGCTCGGCGAATACGTGACGACGACCCGGTAGCCCGCATCGTTCAACCGGATGCTGATCGCTTCACCGAGGCCGCCCATCCCACCTGTCACAACTGCAATTCGCTTAGTCATCCTATGAGTTACCGACAAAGAAAGTAGTCAATAATGCGGGGCGACGGCATCGCACATGCTGCCGCCCCACCGCTGCGGTGCACTGACGCCCTCGAGGCGGACGCCAGCGCACCGGAACATCACGCTTGTTGTTGGTTGCTTGTTGCGCGCGAAGGTTGCTTCGCGCGTGTGCGACGCGGGCCCGCGCCGCACACGCGCAATATCGTCAGGCCCTGCTCAACCGCGTTCGACCGCGAGTGCGACACCCATCCCGCCGCCAATGCACAGCGACGCCAGCCCGCGCTTCGCGTCGCGCTTGAC